>VBCQ01000123.1 GCA_005882155.1 Betaproteobacteria bacterium | reverse complement strand
TGGGAGCGGCCCTGCGGCTCATGGCTTCAATCGCCCGTAAGCGTCGAGGTAGTGCTCGGTCAGCTTCATCGCGTTGGCGAAGCTCACGCCCTGCGCATCGAAGCGGCCTTGCACGCCGCTGCGGTTCTGCTCGAGCGTGGCGACGAGCACGGCGAGGTCGTACAGCTTGGGCAGCTTCTTGTAGGCGCGCAGGCAGACGACGGCGCGCAGCGGCAGGCCCTCGCGGTCGATGAAGTCCTCATGGCACTGCGGCTTGGTCATGTGCTCGCTGCGCAGCCGCCCGAAGCTTTCGTTGCGAAAGCTTTGCGAATAGCGCGCGGCGAAGCGCAGCGTGCCGAGCTTGCTGCCGTCGTAGCTTTCGTGGCGCACGCTGAAAGCACCGGTGGTGAAGGCGCCGACGAAGACGCGCGTGTCCATCACGCAGTCGGAGCGCTCGAAGTCGAGCCCGCCGGTTTTCGATTGCTCGGTCGAACCCCAGCAACGCATGAAGCGGTCGGGCGGCACCGGCACCTTGTAGCGCGGGTGGGTCGCGGTCTTCCAGCCTTGCGCGATGAAGCGGTCGGTCAGCATCGCCTGGTGCGTCATCAGCTGATGCGTGATCTCGCCATGCGCCGGGCCTTTCATCGGCGGCGCCTTGCGGCCGGCCTCGAGCAAGGCGCTGGCGAAGGCGCCGGGCACCAGAAAGCTCACCTGCTCGCCGTCGACGCGGCGCGCGACATTGACGCCGATCACGCGGCCTTCTTGATCGAGCGCCGGGCCGCCGCTCATGCCGGCACTCAGCGAGCCGGAGAAGAAGATTTGCGGATAGAAGCTGCGCTCGACGAGGCCGTTGTAGTTGCCTTCGATGACCGCGAAGCCCACGTCGAGCGGGTTGCCGAGCGAGTACATGCGCTCGCCTTGCGACAGCGCCTGCTTGAGCGGGCGAAAGGCAAGCGCGTCGAATTCCTTCGGGCTGTCTTTCGCGCTCGGGTCGGCCGGCTTGACGAGCGCGAGGTCGTGCAGCACGTCGAGCATCAGGATGTCGAGCTTGGCCTCGCGTCCGTCGGCGGTGACGTAGACGAGGTCGTGCGTCGTCGGCTCGAGTGCGACCTCGCTGACGACATGGAAGTTCGTGATGATGTGGCCTTCGCGCGAGACGATGAAGCCCGAGCCGACCGAGGTCTGGCTGGCGCGGCCCTTCAGCACGGTGCGGATTTGCAGCAGTTGCGAGCGCGCCTGCTCGTAGACCCGGCGTGCCGACATCGAGACCGGCGCCGACGCGGCACCGTCGGGTGAGGCCAGCGGCGACGGCACGATCGACGGCGCAGGCGTGGGCGCGGGTGCAGACGCAGGCGGAGAAGACCGCGGCGGCGCGGCCTGAACGGCGCCGCCGGCGCACCAGCACAGCGCCAAGCAGGCCCAGGCGCGAGACATTGAATTCATCCGCTTCATTCTACGGTCGGGGTGTGTTTCCCCGATGGAAGCGGCCATCGTGCGAGGATAGATTCAGCGCTCACGTTTCGCCCGGAGACATTCGCATGCAACGCCGCACCTTCGCTCAGGCTTCGCTCGTCGCGCTGGCCGCACCTGCGCTCGCGTTCGCGGAAGCACTTGAAAAACCCAAGCTCACGCTCGCAGTCGGCGGCAAGAACCTGCTGTACTACCTGCCGCTGACCATCGCCGAAAGCCTTGGCTACTTCAAGAGCGAAGGGCTCGACGTGACCATCGTCGATTTCGCCGGTGGCTCGCAGGCGCTGCGTGCGGTGGTCGGCGGCAGCGCCGACGTGGTCTCGGGCGCGTTCGAGCACACGCTGAACATGCAGGCCAAAGGCGTCAAGCTGCGCGCCTTCGTGCTGCAGGGTCGTGCGCCGCAGATCGTGCTCGGCGTCAACCCGAAGACGATGCCGAGCTTCAAGACCGTCACCGACCTGAAGGGCAAGAAAATCGGCGTCACCGCACCCGGCTCGTCGACCAACGTGATGGCGAATTTCGTTCTCGCGAAAGCGGGGCTGAAGCCGAGCGACGTATCGATCATCGGCGTCGGCGCGGGCAACGGTGCGGTCGCCGCGATGCGATCCGGGCAGATCGACGCGATCAGCAACCTCGACCCGGTGATCACGCTGCTGCAACGCAGCGGCGACCTGAAGATCGTCTCCGACACGCGCATCGTCGCCGAGGCCGAGAAGGTGTTCGGCGGGCCGATGCCGGCCGGCTGCCTGTACGCGCCGCAAGTCTTCATCGACAAAAACCCGCAGACCACGCAGGCGCTGGCGAACGCGATCGTTCGCGCCGACAAGTGGATTCAAGCGGCCGGTCCCGCCGACATCATCAAGGCCGTGCCCGAGACTTATCTGCTCGGCGACCGCGCGGTCTACATCGACGCCTTCCTCGCCTGCAAGAATGCGCTGTCGCCCGACGGCACGATCCCCGACGCGGGCGCGCCGACCGCAGCGCGCGCATTGCAAAGCATCGACGATTCGTTGAAGAGCGTGAAGTTCGATTTCGCTGCCGCCTACACGAACGAGTTCGTGAAGAAGGCGCAGGCGAAGCTCGCCAAGGCCTGATGGCAGCCGGCACTGCGGCGCTCGCGTTCGACGCCGTCAGCTGCACCTTCATCTCGCGCGACGACCCGGCCCAGCGCTACACCGCAGTGCGTGACGTGACGCTGCGCGTCGGCGCCGGCGAATTCGTCTCGGTCGTCGGGCCCACCGGCTGCGGCAAGAGCACGCTGCTCAACATGGCCGCCGGCCTGCTGACGCCGAGCAGCGGCGAGCTCAGCGTGTTCGGCGAGTCGCTCGCCGGCATCAACGCGCGCGCCGGCTACATGTTCCAAGCCGAGAGCCTGATGCCGTGGCGCACCGCGCTGCAAAACGTGATGGCGGGGCTCGAGTTTCGCGGCATCGCGAACGCAAGAGCGCAAGCCGACGACTGGCTCAAGCGCGTCGGCCTCGGCGGCTTCGGCGACCGCTACCCACACCAGTTGTCGGGCGGCATGCGCAAGCGAACCAGCCTCGCGCAAACGCTCGCGCTCGACCCCGACATCATCCTGATGGACGAGCCGTTCTCGGCGCTCGACGTGCAGACGCGCCAGCTGATGGAGAACGAGGTGCTGGAACTGTGGGCCGCCAAGAAGAAAGCGGTGCTGTTCATCACGCATGACCTCGACGAAGCGATCGCGATGAGCGACCGCGTCGTGGTGCTGTCGGCGGGGCCGGCGTCGCACCCGATCGGCGAGTTCCATGTCGACCTCGATCGCCCGCGCGATGTCGCCGAGGTGCGAACCGCGCCGCGCTTCGTCGAGCTGCACAAGGCGATCTGGGACGTGCTGCGCGAGGAAGTGTTGAAGGGCTATCGGCAGCAGCTCGCCGCTTAATCATCATGTGGCGCTTCATCAAACCGAACTCGCGCAACCTGCGCGCCTGGCAACTCGGCGTGCTGGTCGCGGTGTTCGTCGCTTGGCACCTGCTGACGACGCCGGGTCTGCTGCCGCCGTTTCTGTTCGCCGACGATCGCCAGGCGGCCTTCTTCTTCGGCGAGCCGCTGAAGATCTTCGGCCGCGTGTGGGGCTGGTTCATCGTCAACGCCGACATCTACAAGCACCTGTGGGTGACGCTGATCGAGACCGTGCTCGCATTCGGCATCGGCACTGCGCTCGGTCTCGGCTGCGGACTGTGGCTCGCATTGAGCCCGCTCGCCGCGGCGATCTTCGACCCCTACATCAAGGCATTGAACTCGATGCCGCGCGTGATCCTCGCGCCGATCTTCGCGGTGTGGTTCGGCCTCGGCATCGCAAGCAAGGTCGCGCTCGGCGTGACGCTGGTGTTCTTCATCGTCTTCTTCAATGTCTATCAGGGCGTGAAAGAGGTGAGCCCAGTGGTGCTCGCCAACGCGCGGATGCTCGGCGCGAGCCGGCGCCAGCTGCTGCGCCATGTTTATCTGCCGAGCGCGACGAGCTGGGTCTTCAGCTCGCTGCA
Organism: Betaproteobacteria bacterium; assembly: GCA_005882155.1. Classification (GTDB taxonomy): domain Bacteria; phylum Pseudomonadota; class Gammaproteobacteria; order Burkholderiales; family Burkholderiaceae_C; genus Albitalea. The sequence goes on along the minus strand of VBCQ01000123.1, from coordinate 10,840 downwards.
CACCAGCGTCGGCCTCGCCTTCGTCGGCGCGGTCGTCGGCGAGTACCTCGGATCGGCGCAGGGCGTGGGCTACCTGATCCTGCAAGCCGAAGGCAGCTTCGACATCAACACCGTGATGGCCGGCATCCTCGTGCTGACCGCTTTCGCGCTGGTCCTCGACGCGATGGTCAGCTGGGGCGAGCGGCGCTTGATGAAGTGGCAGCCGAAGGTGGGGGAGACGGAGAAGCTGTGAGGCGTTGTTCCCTCTCCCAGGGGATAGGGAGAAGGTACGCGACATCACACCCCCTCCTTCAACACCGCCTTCACCGTATCCGCCATCCGCCGCGCGAGCAAGGTCGGCGAATGGTTCTTCGCGAAGAATGCGTTCATCGAGCATTCGACATAAGGCTGCAGCGGGGTGACGACGACATCCTTGCGGCGCATCGCCGCGGTGCGAAAGTCGACGACGGTCCAGCCGATCTCGCGGGCGACCAGCTCCTCGGCGAGCTGCGAGGTCTGAACGAGGAGGCGGCCGGTCGGGCGGAAGCCCTGGTGCTCGCAGTAGCGCAGGAACGCCATGTACAGCGGGTCGTCGTCGGTCAGCGCGACGACCGGCAAGGTCGACAGCAGCTCGATCAACGCTGCCGGCGAAATGCCGTGCGCCAGCGCCCGTGAATGGCGCCCGGGCAGCATCGCGAACAGCGGGCCGACGCCGAGCGAGCGCGACTGCACCCCGGGGTGGGTGATCGTGTAGTAGTCGAGTCCGAGGTCGACGCTGCGCGTCAGCAGCTCGGCGGCGATCTGCCGCTTGTGCACGGTGTGGACTTCGCAAGTCACGTTCGGATGCGCGCGGTGAAAGCGCGCCAGCGCGTCGGGCAGCAGCTTGTGGCACACCGCCGGAATCGCCGCGATGCGAAGCAGCCCTTGCTCGCCGCTCTTCAAGTTGTGCGCGGTGCGCTTCAGCGACTCCAGGCGCTCGAAGATCGCCGAGCTTTCCTCGAACAGCGCGAGGCCCTCGGTGGTTGGCACCAAGCGGCCGCCGACGCGGTGGAACAGCGGGTAGCCGAGCTGCAGCTCGGCGTTCGCCACCGAGCGGCTGACCGCGGATTGCGTCAGGTGAATCAGCCGCGCGGCCGCACTCATGCTGCCGGTTTCCATCACCGCTTGGAACACTTCGATGTGACGAAGGCGCATGGTGGCGCGAGTGTAAGACGATGTCGGAGCTGGGTATGAGTCCGACTCATAGCTTGCATGCATAGAGTCACTACCGGGGTCTTCATGCAGTGCCTAGCATTCGCCTCGCGGATTCACCCGCAGGAGACCAATGTGAGAAGTCTGATTCAACTGTTGATGCGCGGCTCGATGGCTGCGCTGGTCGCGAGCAACGTGGCGTGCGCCCAGGTGCCGGCGGCCAACACGAAGCCGAATATCGTCATCGTCGCCACCGGCGGCACGATCGCCGGGGCCGGTGCGACGAGCGCGAACAGCGCGACCTACCAGGCCGCCAAGGTGCCGGTCGACAAGCTGATCGCCGGCATTCCCGAATTGAATAATGTCGCCAACGTGCGCGGCGAGCAGGCGTTCCAGATCGCCTCCGAGAGCTTCACCAACGAGAAGCTGCTGCAGCTCGGCAAGCGGGTGTCGGCGCTCGTCAAGGACCCCGGTGTCGACGGCGTCGTGATCACCCACGGCACCGACACGCTGGAGGAAACCTCGTTCTTCCTCAACCTCGTCGTCCACACCGACAAGCCGATCGTCGTCGTCGGCTCGATGCGGCCGGGCACCGCGATGTCGGCCGACGGCATGCTGAACCTGTACAACGCGGTCGTGCTCGCCGGCGCGAAGAGCGCGCGCGGCAAGGGCGTACTGGTCGCGATGAACGACGACATCCTGACCGGCCGTGACGCGGCGAAGCGCACCAACATCAAGACCAATGCGTTCGCCAGCGGCTGGGGCGCGCTCGGCATGGTCGTCGAAGGCCAGGCGTATTGGTTCCGCGCGCCGGTCAAGCGCCACACGATGAAATCCGAGTTCGACATCGACACGCTCACGAGCCTGCCCGAGGTCGTGATCGTCTACGGCTCGGGCAACATGACGCCCGAGCTGTACGACGCCGCGGTGAAGTCCGGCGCGAAGGCGATCATCAACGCCGGCACCGGCAACGGCTCGGTACCGAACTACCTCGTCGACACGCTGAAGCGTGTTCGCGCCGGCGGCGTGCATGTCGTGCGCTCGTCACGCATCGCCGACGGCTTCGTGATCCGGAATTCGGAGCAGCCCGACGACCAGTACGACTGGGTCGTCGCGCATGACTTGAATCCGCAGAAGGCGAAGATTCTCGCGGCGCTCGCGCTGACGAAGAGCAACAGCACGGCCGAGTTGCAGCGGATGTTCTGGGAATATTGAACGAATATTCTTGAATTGAGCAGGCAGAGAATATTTGTTCGTTCGCGCCTAGAATCGTCGCAGCACGGTGCTGTGACCCTTCATGAGCGCGCTGAACTTTCCGCCCGACCGCCGCTTCGACCTGGCCTGCCTGGGTCGGCTGGCGGTCGATTTCTATGCGCAGCAGGTCGGCTGCCGGCTCGAGGACGCGACGAGCTTTGCCAAGTACCTCGGCGGCTCGTCGGCCAACATCGCGTTCGGCGTCGCGCGGCTCGGTTTGCGCGCGGCGATGATCTCGCGCGTCGGCAACGAGCAAATGGGGCGCTTTCTCATTGAGACCTTGCAGCGCGAGGGCTGCGACACCTCGCAGGTGCAGATCGATCCGCAGCGCCTGACCGCGCTGGTGCTGCTCGGGCTGAAGGACCGCGACACCTTCCCGCTGATCTTCTATCGAGAGAACTGCGCCGACATGGCAATCGATGCGGCGCTGATCGACGAGGCCTTCATCTCGCAATGTCGCGCGCTGCTGGTCACCGGCACCCACCTGAGCACGCCGACCGTGCGCGCTGCCGCTCGCGCGGCCCTCGCGTTTGCGAAGCGGCATGCCACCGTGCGCGTGCTCGACATCGACTATCGACCGGTGCTGTGGGGGCTGACGCCGCGCGGTGACGGCGAGACCCGCTACGTCGCCAACGCGCAGGTCACCGCCCAGCTGCACGAGATGCTCCCGGAATTCGACCTGCTGGTCGGCACCGAGGAAGAGTTCCTGATCGCCGGCGGCGTGCCGGGCGACTTGATCGCGTCACTGCAGCGCGTGCGCGCGGTGACGCCGGCGGCGCTCGTCGTCAAGCGCGGCGCGCTCGGGTGCTGCTTCATTCCGGCGGCGGTGCCGGATCGGATCGACGATGCGCAGACCGTGCACGGCGAGCGCGTCGAGGTGCTCAACGTGCTGGGTGCCGGTGATGCGTTCCTCGCCGGACTGATGTCGGGGCTGCTGCGCGGCAAGGATTTCGCCGAGTCGGCGCGCATCGCCAATGCCTGCGGCGCGATTGTCGTCTCGCGTCATGCCTGTGCCCCGGCGATGCCGACGCCGGCCGAGCTCGACCATTGGTTCTCCGCCCGGCGCCGTCCGGGGGTCGACGCCGACGAGGAGCTCGCACATCTGCACCGCGTCACCGCGCCGCGGACGTCGTGGGACACGTTGTTCGCGATGGCCGCCGATCAACGCAGCGAGTTCATCGAGATCGCGCGCGAGGTCGGCGCAGACGAAGCGCGCGTGTCGGCGTTGGAGCGGCTTCTGGTGCGCGCGGTCGAGCAGGTCGAGCGCAGCCGTTCCCTGCAGGGCCAAGTCGGTGTGCTCGTTGACAGCGGCGACGGTGGCGAGGCGCTGCACCAGGCGACCGGCCGCGGCTGGTGGGTCGGCCGAGCGGTGGAGCTGCCGGGGTCACGACCGTTGCGCTTTAACGGCGGCGATTCGATCGCGTCGCGGTTGATCCACTGGCCGCTCGAGCAGGTCGTGAAGTGCCGAGTGCATGACGCGCCGGATGACCCACTGACGCTGCGCCTCGAGCAGGAGCGACAGCTGCGGCAGCTGTGGGATGCGACGCGCGAGAGCGGCCACGAACTGCTGCTGCAGATTGCTCAGCCGCGCGAGGTGCCAGCCGGTGCGACCGACAGCGCAATGCTGAGAGCGATCGAGCGCCTGTACACGGCGGGCTTCAAGCCGGAGTGGTGGAGCGTCGCACCGATGGCCGATGCGAGCTGGACGCTGTTGCAGCGGCTCGTCGCCGAGCACGACCCGCATTGCCGCGGCGCACTGGTCGCCGGCTTCGCGCAGACGACTTGTCCGATCGTCAAGGGCTTTATCGTCGGCGGCACACTGTGGGCCGACGCGAGTTTGCGCTGGTTTCGAGGCGAGCTCGACGACGCCGCATTCGTCGCTGCGGTGGCCGACAATTTCGCGCGCCTCGTCGACGGCTGGCGCGCCACGCGCATCAGACGATGAACCAGGGAGCCGCATGATTACATCGAGCCCGAGTCCACTGCTCGTCAAGGCGCGGCAGAGCGGGCGCTGCATCGTCGACGTGACACCGGAGAGCGCCGGCTGGAAGTACGTCGGCTTTCGCGCATTGAGACTGGCCGCCGGCGACACCGAGTCGTCGCAAACGGCCGATCGCGAGCTGTGCGTCGTCGTGCTGACGGGCAGCATCGATGCGGGTGTCGAGGGCAAGACGTTCAGCGGCCTCGGGTCGCGCGACAGCGTGTTCGACCCGGTCGCGCCGGCCGCGCTTTACCTGCCGCCGCGAACGCGTTTCAGCGTTCGCGCGACGCGCGACAGCGAGCTCGCGCTGTGCAGTTCGCCCGCAACCGGGCAGCATGGCGTGCGCCTGCTCGACCCGTCGACGATGCGCCGAAGCGTGCGAGGCGTCGGCAGCAACACACGGACGATCTGCGACATCCTGCCGCAGGACGACCCCGGCGCTGAGCATTTGTTGGTGGTCGAAGTGGTGACGCCAGCGGGTCACGCGTCGAGCTACCCGCCGCACAAGCACGATCGCGATGCACCCGGGGAAACGCAGCTCGAAGAGACCTACTACCACCGCCTGAATCCGCCGCAGGGCTTCGCGTTTCAGCGGGTCTACACCGACGACCGCAGCCTCGACGAGGCCATCGCGGTGGAGAACCACGACACAGTGCTGGTGCCGCGCGGCTACCACCCCTGCGTCGCGCCGTACGGCTATGACTTGTACTACTTGAACGTGATGGCTGGACCGGCGCGCCGCTGGGTGTTCAGGAATGATCCGGCGCATGAATGGATGCTGAGGGCGGGGGCGGCGTAGGACGGCGACTTCGACAGGCTCGGCCCTCACTTCGCCGTCGGCATCACGAACTCCGCTCCCTTCGCCGTGCTCTCGGGCCAGCGCTGCATGATCGACTTCTGCTTGGTGTAGAAGCGCACGCCCTCTTCGCCGTAGGCATGCATGTCGCCGAACAGGCTGCGCTTCCAGCCGCCGAATCCGTGCCAGGCCATCGGCACCGGGATCGGCACGTTGATGCCGACCATGCCGACCTGGATGCGTCGTGCGAACTCGCGCGCGACGTTGCCGTCTCTCGTGTAGCAGGCCACGCCGTTGCCGTACTCGTGCTCGTTGACGAGCTTCACCGCCTCGCCGAGGTCCTTCGCGCGAACGCAGCTCAGCACCGGGCCGAAGATCTCTTCGCGGTAGACGCGCATCGCCGGGGTCACATGATCGAGCAGCGTGCCGCCGGTGAAGAACCCGCTCTCGTGGCCCGGGACCTTGTGGCCGCGTCCGTCGACGACCAGCGTCGCGCCTTCTTCGATGCCGATGCCGATGTAGCCCTCGATGCGCTGCAACGCCTCGCGCGTGACGACCGGCCCCATCTCGGCGTCGAGCTCCATGCCGTTGTTGATCTTCAACGCGCGGGCACGCTCGGCGAGCTTCGGCACGATCTTGTCGCCGACATCGCCGACCAGCACCGCGACGCTGATCGCCATGCAGCGCTCACCGGCCGAGCCGTAGGCCGCGCCGATGAGCGCGTCGACCGCCTGGTCGAGGTCGGCGTCCGGCATCACGACCATGTGGTTCTTCGCGCCGCCGAGCGCCTGCACGCGCTTGCCGTGGTGCGCGCCGGTCTCGTAGATGTATTGCGCGATGGGCGTCGAGCCGACGAAGCTCAGCGCCTTCACGTTCGGATGCGCGAGCAGCGCGTCGACGACGACCTTGTCGCCTTGCACGACGTTGAACACGCCATCGGGCAGGCCGGCCTGCTGCAGCAGGTCGGCGATGAACAGCGACGCCGACGGGTCGCGCTCGCTCGGCTTCAGGATGAAGCTGTTGCCGCAGGCGATCGCGACCGGGAACATCCACATCGGCACCATGCAAGGAAAGTTGAACGGCGTGATGCCCGCGACGACGCCGAGCGGCTGACGCAGCGTCCAGTTGTCGATGCCGGTCGAGACCTGGTCAGTGAAGTCGCCCTTCAGCAATTGCGGGACGCCGCAGGCGAACTCGACGATGTCGATGCCGCGCGAGACCTCGCCCTGCGCGTCGGTGAAGACCTTGCCGTGCTCGGCGGTGATCATCGCGGCGAGCGTGTCCTTGTGCTCGTTGAGCAGTGCGAGGAAGTTGTTCAGCACGCGCGCTCGGCGGATCGGCGGCGTGTCGGCCCAGGCGGGGAACGCGGCTTGGGCTGCTGCCGCCGCGGCGTTGACTTCGTCGACGCTGCCCAGTGCGACCTGGCGCGCGACGGCACCGGTGGCCGGGTTGTAGACCGCCTGCCGGCGGCCGCTCGTGCTCGCGACGCTGCGGCCATTGATGTAGTGGCCGACCTCGGTCGTCGCGGTGAAGGATTCGGGTGCGCCCATGACGTGTCTCCTACAGATGCTTGATTCGAGTCTAGGCGTCGCCTCGGCGCTTGCCAATGCGGTTAGACTGATTTCATTGTTCACGAATGCGAACAATCTCCGACATCAAACCATGCCCAATCCCCGCACCGATGCCCTCTGGTCGCATGTCCATCTGCTGACGGTGATTGCGCAGGCCGGCAGCTTCACGCAGGCCGCGCAGCGACTGAACTTGAGCAAGGCCGCGGTCAGCCAGCGCATCAGCGAGCTCGAGCGCGCCGTGGGCACGACGCTGGTTCAGCGCACGACGCGCTCGCTGCGCTTGACCGATGCGGGCCAGCGGCTCGTCGACGACACGGCCGAATCGTTCGCCCACATCGCGCGCAGCGTCGGCGACGTGCGCGACCTCGCCGGGCAGCCGCGCGGCCTCGTGCGCGTGACAGCGCCGGTCGCGCTCGGCCGGCAGCAGGTGGCACCGACGCTCGATGCGTTTTTTCGCGCGCACCCGGCGGTCCGCGTCGAGCTCGAGCTGTCGGACCGCCTGGCGAATCTCGCGCACGAAGGCTTCGACCTTGCGGTGCGCCACACCAGCGCGCCACCCGACAACCATGTCGCGTGGAAGCTCTGCGAGTCGCGCACCTTGCTGGTCGCGAGCGCCGGCTACCTGCGCCGCCGCGGCGCGCCGGCACACCCGAGCGAGCTGGCGACGCACGACTGCCTCGCGTACTTGCGCAGCGGGCCGGCGGTGTGGCAGTTCGAGCAGGCGACCAAGAGTGGTGCGCGCGCAGCCCGCGAGCCCGAGCGGGTCAGTGTCAACGTGCAAGGGCCGCTGCGCGCCAACAATTCGGAGCTGTTGCGTGACGCCGTGTTGTCGGGCCTCGGCATTGCGCAGATTCCCGACTTCAGCGCCGCGTCAGCGCTGCGTGCCGGCCGCTTGCGCGAAGTGCTGCCGGCATGGCGGCCGATCGGTTTTTTCGGCGACGCGGTCTACGCGATTCGCCCCTGGAGCCCGACGCCGCCGCGCGCAGTGCAAGTGCTGGTCGAGCATTTGCGCGGCCAACTCGGCAGCGGCTTCAACGCGTCAAACGCCTAGTTGCTCGCTTGATGCTTGTGCAGCAGCGGCAGCAGCTGGTTGCTGCGGCGCAGGCGCCGCAAGCCGGCGTTGATCGCGTCGACCAGCGGCTGCGCCTGCGGATATTGGCGCGAGACGATGAAGTGAATCTGCAGCGGCGGCACCTCGGGGACGGCGACGCTGGCCAGTCGCGGGTCGATCAGCTCGGGCGAGCCGAGCAAGCGAAAGCCGTTGATCACCTCCTGGCTTTCGACGAAGGCGTCGCAGCGCGAGGCGAACAGCATCCGCACCAGCGCCGCATAGTCTTGAGCACCGGTGTAGACCTTGTCGGCCGCGGCGCCGAGGTGGGCGTAGCTGATGCCGTTCAGGCCGCACAAGCGCAGGTTCTCGAGATCCCTCAGCGCCTTCACCGGCAAGCCGCCGGGCCAGCGGGCGGCCAGGTAGTAGGCGCGCGGCGTCAACGCGAGATAGGGCTCGCTGTAGAGGAAGGACTCGGCGCGCTTGTCGTTGTAGAAGGCGCCCATCACGATTTGCATCACGGCGCCGGTCCGCGCTTCGGCCACGCAGCGCGCGAACGGCAGCAGGCTCACGCGCGGCGTGAAGCTGCTGCCTTGCAGCGCCGCGTTGAGCACGTCGGGCGAATAGCCTGCAACGTCGGCGGTCGGCTGGCCATCGCGCCGAACGAAGTACGAAGACGGCGGCCACTCGTTGGCGCCGCCGCAGGCATGAACCTCGTTCGTCGCGGCGCCCGCGGTCGCGGGAAGCAGCGAGCCGATCGGAATCGCGAGCGCCGCGATCGCGAACCAGGCAGACGAACTTCGCTTCACAGACCTCCCGCGGTCAGCGCCAGTTGCCGACCTCAACGGCGGATTCTCGGGCTGCCGCGAGGGCCGGACAAGCGCTCGGCCAAGCGCATCGGCGGCGGGCGTGCGGTCGTTCGCGCAGATCACGCCGATGGGGCGAAAAAAAGCCCACCTGCGTTGGCAGGTGGGCTGTATCAAGTCCTTAAAGAAAGGACGTCGTTGGGACGGTTGCGGGTCATGCACCCTGTGTTCTTGATCGTTCTCTTCGATCGGGTGGGGGACCGGTTGCGTGTGACAGCGATTGACGCGACTGTAGAGGCCGACACGGTGTGCGGCCATCCCCAATACGAGGGAGAAAAGAGTGCCGAATCTATGGCAGACACCGCGTGAACTGTCGCGAACGCGACGCCGTGACGACATCGCGCGCCACAATGGCGCATGCCGACACCGCCGCGTCCGCGTTCCACGTTGCATCCCCTGAGCGATCGCGACCTCGATGAGTTGCAGGACCTGCTCGACAGCGTGCCGGCGCCGCTCGAGCCGCTCGACGTGAGCATGCTCGACGGTTTTCTGTGCGGCGTGTTGGTGCAGCCGCAGCGCGTTGCCGAGAATCGCTGGCTGCCACATGTGACCGACAGTGACGGCAAGCCGCTGCCGCCGCGCTTCGACGCGGTGCGCCTGCATGCATTGGTGCGCCGCCGCCACGCCGAGCTCGACGATGCGATCGCGCGCCGTCAATGGTTCGACCCGTGGATTTTCGAGCTCGAGGTCGACGCCGCCGATGCGCCGATCGGTGACGACGACGAGCGCGCGCCGCCCGAGGTCAATGCGGTCTATCCGTGGGTTGCCGGCTTCGCCACTGCGCAGGAGTTCTTCCCGGCGCTGATGCGGCTCGACGCGAGCGCCATCACCGAGCCACTGGCGTTGCTGTACCGCCATCTCGAGCCGGATGATCTGGAAGACGCCGACGAGCTGCTGGCGGAAATCGAAACCTTGGAGCCGCCGGCCGATCTGAGCGTGGCGGTCGAAGAGCTGGTGCGCGCCACGCTGCTGTTGGCCGACGCGGCCCGGCCGCCTCACGCGGGCCCGAAGCGGCGTTGAGCGTGCAGCGCGAGCCCGCTGGCGACGCTCGCGAATCGATCGCCGCGAACTGCGCGTGAGGCGGGAAACGCAGCGGCGATCCGCTGCGCCAGCAAGCGCAGTCCGGTCGATCCGCCGGTGAAGTACAGCGCGTCGATCTGCGCGGGCTGCAAGCCGGCCTGCGCAGCGGTCGCGCGCGCGGCGGCGACGATTCGCGCGATGTCGTCTTCGATCGCATCGACCGCGGCCTGCTCGGTCAAGCTCACGCCGAGCCGGTTCTCGACATGGCCGAGGTCGATCCGCGTGTCGCCGCCTTCGGCGACGTCGATCTTCGCCTGCTCGGCGCGCGCCGCAAGCTCATGGCCAAGGCGCGCGGTCACGACCGTCATCAGCCGCTCGTAATGACCAGCCTCGGCGTAGAAGCCGCGCATTTGGCGCAGCTCAGCGACGCGCTGCGGGCTGTAGACGGTGTTGATCAGATGCCAGGTCGCGAGGTCGAAATAGACCGCACTCGGCACTTCGCGCGGCGGCGCGCCGTTGATGCTCGGGCCGTAGGCGCCGAAGCCGAATTCGCGCAGCACGCTCGCGAGCTCGATGCGGCGATCGAAGTCGGTGCCGGCGATGTGCACTCCGTGATTGGCGAGGATGTCGCTCTTGCGGTCGAGCCTGGCAGCGCGACGCGGGCCGACGCGAACAACCGAAAAGTCCGACGTGCCGCCGCCGATGTCGGCCACCAGCACCGTCTCTTCGTGCTGCACGCTGCGCTCGTGGTCGAACGCGGCGGCGATCGGCTCGTACTGGAACTGCACCTCATCGAAGCCGACGCGGCGCGCCGCCGATTCGAGCGCGGCCTGCGCTTGCCGGTCGCGCTGCGGATCGTCATCGACGAAGAACACCGGGCGGCCGATGACCGCGCGGCGAATCGTCTGGCCCGACTGCGTCTGCGCCACGCTGCGCAGGTGGCGCAGGTAGCCGCCGATGATGTCGAGGTATTTCACACCGCGCCCGCCGCCGACGTCGGTGGTCTGATCGACGAGGCTGCTGCCGAGAATGCTCTTCATCGAGCGCATCAGCCGGCCGTCGATCCCATCGACATAGGCCGCGACGGCAGCACGCCCGAATGCGCGCGGCGGCTCGTGCGAATGGACGCCGTCG
>VBCQ01000122.1 GCA_005882155.1 Betaproteobacteria bacterium | reverse complement strand
GGTGCGCAGCCCGCGATCGTCGGGGACGCGCACGACGCGGCGCAGGCCGGCGGCGGGCACGACGACAGCGGGCTCGGCGTCGCCGCTGCCGTCGCCCTCGACAAAGATCGCGATGCGCTTGAAGCCGAGCCACGCGAGCGTCTTCAACTGCTCGATTGCCGCGGGACGCAAGGGGCTCATGAGGACGACACGAGCGACGACGCGGCCTTGCGCCACCACCGCGAGCTCGCGCCGCAGCGCAGCGTCGGACTCGCTCGCAAGCTGCTCGGGCCGATCGGGCAAGTGCAATCCCCACACGCGCTGCAGCCGTGCCGGGCTCGCGAGGTGCAGCTCGCGGTCGCCGTCGCGCAGCAGCGCGCCGTGGCGTATCCACTGGCGCACCAGCAGATCGGGGAAGCTCGCGCGATCGAGCACATCGACCGGCGTGTCGGCCCATGCGGCGAACCAGCGCCGCACTGGCTCGGGTTCGCCGCCATCGGCGGTGCGCACCGATTCGATGGTCCAGCGGCCGGTGGCGAGCACGCCGGTGTCCTGCAACACGAGCGTGTGCGCGGCGGCGAGGCGATCGACGGCTTCGAGCCCCGACGCGAGCAGCCCGCGGCGCGCAAGCGCATACAGCGCCGCCTCGCGCGCCAGCGGGACCGCGAGGTCCAAGCCCTTCTTCGGGTCGGCGTGCAGCATGCCGGCCGCGCGTGCGGCGTCGCCGGTGAACGCATAGACGATCGCCGCGGCGGTCACCGGCAGCGAAACCAGCCGTTCGATGTTCGACGCGAGGCGGCCGATCGGGTCGCGTGCGCCGATCGCATGGCGGATGTGCGCGCGCATGCGCTCGAGCCGCGACGATGCCGCGTCGGCTTCGGCGCGCATTTCGACGGTGCCTTCGCTCAGGCGCTCGCCGGCCGCGACATGGTCGCCCGGCGCCACGCTGCGCGCCGCGTGGTCGGCGGCTGCGGGCGCGAGCGTGCAAGTGCCGGCGACGATGCAGCCGTCGAGCGGCACGACGTCGCCGGGAAAGAGGCGAACGCGGTCGCCGCTGCGCAGCGCGCGCAGCGGCCACCACGACCAGGCCGAGGCGTCGGCGCCATCGCGCAAGGCGCTGTACTTGCCGGCCTCCTGCGGCACCAGATGGTCGAGCATATCATCGGCCTGACGCACCATGCGCGTGGACATCAGCTCGGACACCCAGCGCAGCAGCACCGCGGCCGACACGCTGCCCGGCTGGCCGCTGATCGCGAGGGCGATCAGCGAGCTCGCATCGAGCAGCACCGCGGGCGCATCGCGGCGCAGCCGCTCGGGTTGGGTCGCGATGCGCGCGGCGATCGAGGCGAGCGCAGCGCCGCCGCGCAAGCTGCGCGGCAGCACCGGCACGGCCGCAGCGAGCGCGAACGGCGTCCATGCGGCGCGCTTGGCGAGGCCGTCGCCAAACACCGCGCCGCGCTGCCGGCGCGATTGAGCCGATGCGCCACGCAGCCCTTGCAGTACCGCGGCGCGCGTGAGCGCCGCGCCGTCGTGCTGGACGACGAGGCAATGCAGCGTCGGGTTCGCGCGCACCTCGCGCACGCCGGGCAGCGAGCGCAGATACTCGCGCGCCGCGTCGATGTCGGCATCGCGCGCGACGGCGAGCCGCAAGCGCGTGCGGGTCTCGTGCAGGATCGCGCTGTCGTTCATCGTTGCCGCTCCTTGATCAGCTCGCGCGTCAGCAGCGGCATCACCGCAGTGCTCGCGACGACGAGCGTATCGAGCGCTCCGAGCGGCGTCGTGTGCAGCACGCGCCTTGCGAACGGCAACAGCACGGTTCCGGCCTGGGCGAGCAGGCTCCAGAGCACGGCGCGGCGCAGCATCGGGTTGGGCTGCAAGCCACCGGCGCGCAACGGCAGCGGCGAGCGCATCGCGAAAGCGTACAGCAGCTGCGACGACGTGAGCGTCGTGAACGCGAGCGTGCGCGCCTTCGCACCCGGTCCGTAGCGCGCGAGTCCGTAGCCGAAGCTCGCGAGCGCGGCCAGCGTCATCGTTGCGGCATCGGTCGCGAGCATTCGCCACTCGCGCCGCTCGAGCAGGCCGTCATTCAGCGAGACCGGCGGCCGCTCGAGAATGCGCGGCTCGGCCGGCTCGAGGCCGAGCGCAATCGCCGGCCAGACATCGGTGGCGATGTTGGTCCACAACAGCGCGAGCGGATCGAACGGCTCGGGCATCCCGGCGAGCACAGCGATCGTCGTCGCCGCGACTTCGCTCAGATTCGTTGCGACGAGATAGCGCACCGCCTTGCGTACATTGACGAACGCCGTGCGCCCCTGCTCGATCGCCGGCAGCAAGGCGGCGGGATGATCGTCGCGCAGCAGCAGGTCGGACATCGCATGCGCGAAGTCGGTCCCGCTCGCGCCCATCGCGACGCCGACGTCGGCGATCTTCAGCGCCGGGCCGTCGTTGATGCCGTCGCCCGTCATCGCGACGACATGGCCGCGCTGCTGCGCGCGAAGCCGCTGGCGCGCTCGGCCACATCGGCGATCTGCGCTGCCGACTCGGGCAGCCGCGCCGCGTCGACCATCGTTTGCTCGCCGTTCAGGCCGATGCGCTCGGCCACGGTCTGCGCGGTGCGCAGCTGGTCGCCGGTGATCATCAAGGGTCGGATGCCGGCTGCGCGGAAGCGCCGCATCATGTCGGGCAGGCCTTGGCGCAGCGGGTCGGCCATGCCGACCATGCCGAGCCACGACAGGCCCGCCGTCTCGCCGAAGTGGCGGTCCGGATGCTGCCGAAATGCGAGCGCCAGCACGCGGTCGCCGCGCGCAGCCATCTGCTCGTCGAGCTTGAGCAATTCGCGCCGCACGCTCGGGCTGATCGGCGCGCTGCGCTGGCCGTCGAACCAGCTGTCGCAGCGCGCGAGCACTTCGTCGGGGCGGCCCTTCACCGCGACCAGCAAGCCGCTCGTCGCCGAGTCGTGCAGCGTCACCATGTACGGGTGATGCTCGGAGCGATGACGCACGCCGAGCGTCGGATGGCTGCGCCGCAAGCGTTTCATGTCGGCGCCTTGCGCGATGGCGAACTCGAGCAGCGCGACCTCGGTCGACGAGCCTTGCCAGCTGCCGGACGAGTCGCCGCTGTCGCTGCCGCTCTTGCTGCCGTTCTTGCGACCCTTCGCGTCGCCGTTGCTGCGCTCGACGCTGTTGCACAGTGCCGCCACTCGCAGCCACGCGTCGGGCAGCGGCAGCTTGCGCACCGGCTCGGCGAGCACGATCAACTCGCGGCCGATCGTCAGCGACGCGACGCTCATTCGGTTCTCGCTCAGCGTGCCGGTCTTGTCGAAGCAGACGGTATCGACCGCGCCGAGGTTCTCGATCGCATCGAGCCGGCGCGCGTAGATCTGGCGCGCCTGCAGCGTTCGGATCGACGACGCGAGCAGCGTCGTCGCGACGGCGGGCAGGCCCTCGGGGATTGCCGCCACGCCGAGCGCGATGGCAGTGCGCAGCAGCGGCAGCAGCGGTCGGCCGCGCAGCGCGCCGATCCCGAACACGCCGAGGCAAATCACGCCGGTGGCGATCGCGAGCCGGCGCCCGAGCAGATCGAGCTCGCGCTGCAGCCGCGTGCCGGGCGCCTGCGCGTCCTGCGCGAGCTGGCGGATGTGGCCGAGCTCGGTGCGCTCGGCGGTGGCCACGACGACCGCGCGGCCGCTTCCGCCCGAAACCACGGTGCCGAGAAACACCATGTTGCGGCGCTCGCCGATCGGCGTGCCGGCACTCAAGCGGTCCACCGGCTCCTTGCGCGACGGCAGGCTCTCGCCGGTCAGCGCCGCCTCGTTGGCCGCGAGGCGGTGCGCCTGCACGACACGCGCGTCGGCGGCCACCGGCTCGCCTGGCTGCAGCAGCAGCACATCGCCGACGACGACCTCGCGCGCATCGAGGGTCACCGCTTCGCCGCCGCGCAGCACAGTCGCCGCGTTCGGCCGCAAGCGGCGCAGGCTCGACACCGTCTCCTCGGCCTCGCGTTCGGTGATGAAGCCGATGCCGCCGTTGGCGGCGAGCACGGCGCCGATCGCCGCGGCATCGAGGTAAGCGCGCGTGCCGAGCGCCAGCGCGGCCGACGCGCCGAGCAGCGCGATCGGCACCGAGCGGAATTGATCGAGCAGGATCTCGAGCGGGCTGCGCCCGGCCACGTCGGCGATCTCGTTGGCGCCATCACGCTTGCGCCGGGCCGCGGCTTCGGCCGTGCTCAAGCCCTGATCGAGCGAAAGCGGCGCAGCGTTTCCGACACGCTGCAGCAAATTCTTCAAGCGTTCGGCGTGCGCGGCGCTCGCGTGTGCCGACCGGCGCGTGACGGGCTCGCTCGCGCCGAGCGCGCGGCGGCGCGAGCCGTCGGACTTGGCCGGCGCCGGCCTGGCCGCGCGACGCGGCTCACGCTCACCCGAACGCGCCTCGAGCGCTTGCGAGATGGCCTTGAGCCAATACGCCTCGTTGCGGCCCGCCGCCAATGGGACTTTGACCGTGCCGGTTCCGGCCCGAACCTCGATCGGCTCGCCGCATTGTTCGCTCAGGAACTCCCCGAGTGCCGCGTTGTGCAGCAGCCCGCGCACGCGCACGCGCGCCCATTGGGCGTTGCGATAGGTAACGACCGCGTGATGTTCGGCGGCGAGCATCGGCAGAAAGCGGGCAGGAACGGCAAGCAGTGCTCCGTCGCGGAGCAAGCGACTTGCCTGCCTTTCCCGCCTCCCGGCCGATCACCGTGTCCCAGGCTGCTTGACGATCCGCAGATACGGCTTGGGCGCTTTCCAGCCCTGCGGGAACAGCTTCTTCGCGTCGTCGTCGTTGACCGAGCCGGCGATGATCACGTCCTCGCCCTGCTTCCAGTTCACCGGCGTGGCCACCTTGTGCGCCGCGGTGAGCTGGATCGAGTCGATCACGCGCAGGATCTCGTCGAAGTTGCGCCCCGTCGTCATCGGGTAGGTCATCATCATCTTGATCTTCTTGTCCGGGCCGATCACGAACACCGAGCGCACGGTGGCGTTGGTCGCCGCGGTGCGGCCCTCGGAGCTGCCGGTCTCCTCGGCGGGCAGCATGTTGTAGAGCTTGGAGACCGCGAGGTCGGTGTCGCCGATCATCGGGTACTTGGGCAGGTAGCCTTGCGTCTCCTCGATGTCCTTGGCCCACGAGTTGTGGTTCTCCACCGGGTCGACGCTCAGGCCGATGATCTTCGTGTTGCGCTTGCCGAACTCGGACTCGATCTTGGCCATGTAGCCGAGCTCTGTGGTGCACACCGGAGTGAAGTCCTTCGGGTGCGAGAACAGCACGGCCCAGCTGTCGCCGATCCATTGATGGAAGTCGATCCGCCCCTGGGTCGTTTGCGCCGTGAAGTTCGGCGCCAGATCGTTGATGCGCAGTGACATGTTGGCTCCTTCGAATGATTGAAGATCTTCAGCATAGAGAGGCGCGGGCGGCATCTCTATCCTGGGGATGCAGGCGCTGTCCACTGAGCGCAGAATTTGCCGGATGAGCCCGGGCACCGCGCCGCTTCTCGAGCGGCAGAAGATCTTCCACAGCCGCGACGCGGAGCAGACGCGCGCGTTTCTGCGCGGCAAGGAATTCCGCTTCGAGGTCCTGCCGCGCGACCTGCCGGGGCTCGACGTTCACATCAACGGCGTCTACCTGCCCGGCGCGTTCATCGGCTACATCCACTACGGCGCAGCGGTGACGGTTCGCGCCACGCCGGCGCGCGACGACTACTGGATCCAGCTGCCGGTATGCGGCAGCATCGAGACGACGACCGGGCGTGCCAGCGTCGCTTGCGATGCGGGCCACGCGGCGGTGTGCGCGCCGATGCAGGAAAACGTGCTGCGCTCCGCGGCCGGCAGCGCGCGCTTCAACGTGTCGCTGACGCGCGGCGCGATGGCGCGCCAGCTCACGGCGCTGCTCGGCGACGTGCCGCGCCAGCTCGTCGCGTTCGAGCCGAGCGTCGACATGGGCTCAGGCTACGGCCGCAGCCTCGGCCGGCTGCTGCACTTCGCGGCGCACGAGCTCGAATGCGAGGACTCGATGCTGTGGGAGCCGCACGCGATGGCCCGCCTCGAGGAGCTGTTGATCACCGGGCTGCTGCTCTCGCACCCGCACAGCTACAGCGACGCGCTGCGGCGCCTCGATCGTCCGGTCGCGCCGCGCGACGTGAAGCGGGCGATCGAATACATCCAAGCGAACCTCGCCGACGGCGTGACGATGACCGACCTCGTCGAGCAGTCGCGTGTGCCGGGACGAACGCTGTTCAAGCACTTCCGCGACTTCACCGGCGTCTCGCCGATGCGCTACCTCAGCAACGCGCGCTACGAGCGCGTGCGCGACGCGTTGCGCCACGCGCAGCCGGGCGACACCGTGAGCCAGATCGCGATGCGCTGCGGCTTCACCCACATGGGGCGCTTTGCGGTCGAGTACCGGCAGCGCTTCGGCGAGGCGCCGTCGACGACGCTGGCGCAAGGCGGGCGAGGGCGTCGGGCTTGATGCGTCAATGCACGAGGTGGTCGGCGAGCACCCGCGCCACATGCAGCGCCTGGCGCGACGCGGCGTCGGCAATCTGATGCCGGCAGCTCGTTCCGTCAGCGACGATCAATGCCTCGGGCGCTGCGCGAACGGCGGGTAGCAGATTCAGCTCGGCCATCTGCATCGACACGGCGTGATGAGACGCCTCGTAGCCGAAGCTGCCGGCCATGCCGCAGCACGAGCTGTCGATCAACGACGGCGCCGCGTCGGGGATGAGTCGCAGCACGTCGAGCACCGGCTGCATCGCGCCGAAGGCTTTCTGGTGGCAATGGCCGTGGACGAGCATCGCTTGCGTGGCCGGCTTGAATCGCGCGGCGAAGCGGCCGGCGCGCGATTCGCGGGCAATGAACTCCTCGAACAGCAGCGCGTGATCGGCGAGCGTCGCCGCGTCGTGGCCTAGGTTCATCGAGAGCATCTCGTCGCGCAACGTCAGCAGACATGAGGGCTCGAGGCCGACGATCGCGATGCCGCGCTGGGCGAACGGCAGCAGGGCGTCGAGCAACGCGCGCGCCTTGCGCCTCGCCGCGTCGACGTTGCCCACCGCGAGATGCGTGCGGCCGCAGCACAGTGCGCGTCCGTCGCTCGCGCTCGCCACGTGAACCGCGTAGCCGGCGGAGCGCAGCACACGAACGGCGGCGTGCGCGTTCTCGGTTTCGAAGATCGCGTTGAAGGTGTCGACGAACAGCACCGCGGCCTTCGTGGCGGCGAGCGCTTCTTCGCGGTTCGCGAGACCGAGCGACGCGGCGCTGCGCGCGAAGGTGTCGCGGCGCCAGCGCGGCAGACGGCGCTTCGCCGACAGGCCGAAGACTTTCTCGCTCAATGCGGCGAGACCCGGCACATGATCGCGCGAGTTCGCGAGCCACGGCAGCGAGCTCGCGATTCCCGCGTAGTCGGGCAAGCGCGAAAACACCGCATCCTTCAGCGTTCGCTCGCCGCGCGCTCGCCGTTGCGCCAGCACTTCGAGCTTCATCTTCGCCATGTCGACGCCGGTCGGGCAGTCGCGCTTGCAGCCCTTGCAGCTGACGCACAGGTCGAGCGCATCGCGTACGGCGACACCGGTCAGCGCGTCGGCCCCGAGCTGGCCCGACAGCGCCAGGCGCAGCGTGTTGGCGCGGCCGCGCGTCAGGTGCTGCTCGTCGCGCGTGACGCGATAGCTCGGGCACATCGTGCCGGCGTCGAACTTACGGCAGTGGCCGTTGTTGTTGCACATCTCGACCGCCTTGGCGAAGCCGCCGGTGCTGTCGCCGCCACTGCCGGGCGCGGTGATCTTTTCGGTCGTCGGATCGTTCTGCACGTTCCACGCCGACCAGTCGAGCACCGGCGTCAGCGCGATCGTGCGGTAGCTTGGCGGGAAGCGCAGCAGCCTCGCGTCGTCCATCTTCGGCGGATCGACGATCTTGGCGGGGTTCATCAAATTGCCGGGGTCGAGATGGCGCTTGATCGCGCGAAACGCGTCGTTGAGCTTCGGGCCGAATTGCCACGCGATCCATTCGCCGCGGCACAGGCCGTCGCCATGCTCGCCGCTGTATGCGCCCTTGAATTTTCGAACGAGCTCGGACGCTTCTTCGGCAATCGCGCGCATCTTCGTCGCGCCGTCGCGCCGCATGTCGAGGATCGGCCGCACATGCAGCGTGCCGACCGACGCATGCGCGTACCAGGTGCCGCGCGTGCCGTGCTTGCGGAAGACCTCGGTCAGCGCCGCGGTGTACTCGGCGAGGTGCTGCAGCGGCACCGCGCAGTCCTCGATGAAGCTGACCGGCTTGCCGTCGCCTTTCAGGCTCATCATGATGTTGAGGCCCGCCTTGCGAACGTCCCACAGCGCCTTCTGCGGCGCGTCGGCGGTCATCTCGACGACGCTGTTCGGCAAGCGCAATTCGCCCATCAGCTCGACCAGCGACTTCAATCGGCGCAGCAGATCCGCGCGCTCGTCGCCGCTGAACTCGACGAGCAGGATCGCCGCGGGCTCGCCGACGAGCGCGTTCTCAATGGTCGACTTGAACGCCGGATTCGCGCGCGAGAGTTCGATCATCGTGCGATCGACGAGCTCGACGGCGCTGGACCCGAGCGGGACGATGTGCTGCGCCGCGTCCATCGCGGCATGGAAGGTCGGGAAGCTGACGACGCCGAGCACACGCTCGCGCGGCAGCGGCGCGAGTCGCAACTTCAAACTGCGCGTGAACGCGAGCGTGCCTTCGGAGCCGACCAGCAAATGCGCGAGGTTGACGCTGCCGTCATCGGTGTAGGGGCGCTCGCTTTGCGGACGAAAGATGTCGAGGTTGTAGCCGCCGACGCGGCGCAGGAGTTTCGGCCACCGCGCGTCGATCTCGTCGCGCTGCGCAGCGGCGAGGCCGCGGACGAAGTCGGCGATCGCGCGTTCCTTCGCACCGAGTTCGTCGACTGGGCCGAACGATAGTTCGCTGCCATCGGCGAGCCACGCGGCTATGACGAGCACGTTGTGCACCATGTTGCCGTAGGCGATCGAGCGGCTGCCGCACGAGTTGTTGCCGGCCATCCCGCCAAGCGTCGCCTGCGCGCTGGTCGACACGTCGACCGGGAACCACAGTCCGTGCGGCTTGAGCTGCGCATTCAAGTGGTCGAGCACGACGCCGGGCTCGACCTCCGCGGTGGCGGCTTCGGCATCGACGCTCAGCACGCGGCGCAAATACTTGCTGGTGTCGATGATGAGTGCGGCGCCGGTCGTCTGCCCGCACTGCGAGGTGCCGGCGCCGCGTGCGAGCACGCTCACCTGCTCTTCGCGTGCGATGGCGATCGCGGCAGCGACGTCGTCGGGCGTCGTCGGCACGAACACCCCCACCGGCATGATCTGGTAGATCGACGCATCGGTCGCGTAGCGGCCGCGCGACGCGGTGTCGAACAGCACCTCGCCGCGCGTCTCCGCCGCGAGACGGCGCGCCAGCGACGTGTTCACGCCTTTGCCTTTCGCTGCATCAATTCGAGCACCGCGTCGCGCTTGTTGTTCAGATGCGTGACCATCAGCGCACGCATGCCGGGGCCGTCGTGCGCGGCCAGCAGCTCGACCATCTTGTCGTGCTCCTTGACGGCGCGCCTCCACTTCGCCTCGACGAAGTTGGAGCGAAAGCGCAGCGCCTGCAGCCGCGCGTTGACGGTGGCCCAGGTCTGCGTCAGCACGCGGTTGCGCGCCGCGGCGTTGATGCGGCCGTGGATCTGCGCGTTGATGCGGTAGTAGGTCGGCAGGTCGCGGCGCGTGAACGCGGCCTTCATTTCGTAGTGCAGCGCGCGGATCTCTGCCAGCTCGGCGTCGCTGATTCGCTCGGCCGCGAGCTCGCCGGCCTGGCCCTCGAGCCCCGCGATGACCTCGAAGGTGTCGGCCACGTCCTGCTCGGAGAGCTGCGCGACGACCGCGCCGCGGTTCGGCAGCAGCGCGACGAGGCCTTCGGCGGCGAGCATCTTGATCGCTTCGCGCAGCGGTGTGCGCGACACCTTCAGGAACTCGCTCAGCTCGCGCTCGTTGAGCTTGGTGCCGGGGTCGATGTGGCCTTCGACGATGCGCTGGCGCAGCCGCACGGCGACCTCCTGGTGCAGCACCTGGCGCGGAATGGAAAGAATCTCGGCCATGGCAGGAAGCCCGTTTGTATGCAATTGCGCAGTCGGAATCAGGTTGAGTGTAGAGGCGAACCGGCTTGACAAGCGTATTTTGTATGCAAAACTACGCGGACTTCCAGGAGGTTCGATGAAGCTCGATTCGCATCCGTCCGGGCGCCACTTCCTGCAGATTCCCGGCCCGAGTCCGGTGCCCGACCGCATCCTGCGCGCGATCAGCCTGCCGACCATCGACCACCGCGGCCCGGAGTTCGCGGCGCTCGGGTTGAAGGTCATCGCCGGATTGCAGCAGGTGTTCAAGACGCGCCATCCGGTCGCGATCTATCCGGCGTCGGGTACGGGGGCGTGGGAGGCGGCGCTCGTCAACACGCTGAGCCCGCTCGACAAGGTGCTGATGTTCGAGACCGGCCACTTCGCGTCGCTGTGGAAGAAGATGGCCGAGCGACTCGGCCTCGCGCCGGAGTTCATCGGGCTGCCCGGTGCCGAAGGCTGGCGCCACGGCGTCGATGCTGCGGCGATCGAGCAGCGCCTGCGCGACGATGCGAGCCACGCGATCAAGGCGGTGTGCGTCGTGCACAACGAGACGTCGACCGGGGTCACGTCCGACATCGCGGCGGTGCGTCGTGCGATCGATGCGGCGCGGCATCCGGCGCTGTTGATGGTCGACACGATCTCGGGGCTCGCGTCGGCCGACTATCGGCACGACGAGTGGGGCGTCGACGTCTCCATCGCCGGCTCGCAAAAGGGCTTGATGCTGCCGCCGGGCATCAGCTTCAACGCGCTGTCGACCAAGGCGCTCGCGGCGAGCCGGAGCGCGAAGTTGCCGCGCTCGTTCTGGGCCTGGGACGAGATCGTCGAGATGAACAAGTCAGGCTACTGGCCTTACACGCCGAGCACCAATCTGCTCTACGGCCTCGCGGAGTCGCTCGACATGCTGCTCGAAGAGGGCCTGCCCAACGTGCTCGCGCGGCATCAGCGCTGGGGCGAGGGCGTGCGCACGGCGGTGCGCGCATGGGGACTCGAGATCCAGTGCGCCGACCCGGCGCTGTACTCGCCGGTGCTGACCGGCGTGAAGACGCCCGACGGCGTCGACGCCGACCGCGTGCGCCAGCTGATCCACGAGCGCTTCGACTTGTCGCTTGGCACCGGGCTCGGCAAGGTCAAAGGCCGCATGTTCCGCATCGGCCACTTGGGCGACAGCAACGACCTCACGCTGCTCGCGACGCTCGCCGGCTGCGAGATGGGACTCAAGCTCAGCGGCGTGTCGCTCGCCGGCAGCGGCGTTCACGCGGCGATGGATTTCTTCGCGGCGCATCCGCAGCGCAGCGCATTGCGCGCGGCGAGCATGCAACGACGTTCGGAGCGGCTCGACACCTACGGCACGGAAGACGGCAACGTGAAGGTCGAGTCTTGAGCGTGCGCGCGCTCGCCGCGGCCTTGGCCGACGCGCGGCGCGCGCATGTGGCGTTGGCGTCGGCGCCGTGGGCCGGTGAGCTCGCGAATGCGAGCGACGCCTATGCAGTGCAAGATGAAGTCGCTCGCGTGCTCGGCTGGTTCGGCGACGCGCCGCCGCGCCATTGGAAGTCGGGCGGCGCGTCGCGCGACGCGGTGCTGACGCATGCGCCGCTGCCGCCGGCCGGTGTGCTCGCGAGTCCGGCGCAGATGTCCGACTGGCCGCTGCATTCGCGCGCCGTCGAGCCCGAGATCGCACTGCGCTTGAAGGCCGACGTCACGCCGCAGGACGCGATGCGCCTCGATCACCACGCTGTCGATGCATTGATCGACGCGATGACGGTCGCGATCGAGGTCGTCGATTCGCGCTGGGTCGAAGGCTTGAACGCGCCGGCACTGCTGCGCCTCGCCGACCTGCAGTCGCATGCCGCGCTGGTGCTTGGCGAGTGGCAGCCTTACGCGCGGCGCGACTGGCGCGCGCAGCGCTGCGTGCTGCAGATCGGCAGCGCGCCGGCGATCGAGCGCGTCGGCACGCATTCGCTCGGCGACCCGGCGTGGCTGCTGCCGCTGTGGCTCAGGCACGCGACGCGACATGGCGCGACGGTGACGGCGGGCACGATCGTGACCACGGGGACCTGGGCCGGCGCGGTGCCGGTGCGCTCCGGCGACGAGGTGCGCGTGAGCTTCGACGGCATCGGTGAAGCGAGCGTGAGGTTCTGACAAGGAGCACCCCTGCGCGCGAACCCATCCATTTGACATCCACTTGGATGGTAGTAGGATGGCGGCATGCCACCCCGCTCTGCCTTGTCCAGCGCCGCCAAGCCGCTCGATGAAAAGATCACGATCAACCTCGGCTATGTCGATCTCGGGCAGATCGATCTTCTGGTGCAGGAAGGCTTCTATGCCAACCGCACCGACCTGATCCGCACAGCGATCCGCAATCAGCTCGCGACGCACGCCGACGCGGTGAAGCAGGCGGTGGCGCGCAAGACGCTGGTGCTCGGCATCCACCACCTGAGCGCCGCCGATTTGCGTGCGGTGAAGAAGTCGGGCCAAGCGCTGCAGATCCGCGTGCTCGGCCTCGCATCGATCGCGCATGACGTGAGCCCCGAGCTCGCGCTGTCGACGATCGATTCGGTGACGGTGCTCGGCGCTTTGCACGCCAGCCCGGCCGTCAAAGCGGCGCTCGCGGGCCGCATCCGCTGACCTCATTCAAAGGACGTCGATGAACGCTTCATTCAAGCAACTGATGGCCGAAGCGACGCGGCTCACGCGAGCCGGCGAACTGCAGCGCGCGACCGCCGCGATCCAGGCGGCGCTGGCCGGCGTATCGGCTCCCACCGCCCGCGGCACGACAACGGTCATCGATGTCGACGCCCGCGTGGTCGACACCACCACCGTCGCGATGCCGCTGCCGCCCGCGCCCCTCGCCGGCCAGTTCATCAGCGGCAGCCACACCGAAGCGGCTGGCACGCGCGACTACAAGCTCTTCGTGCCGCCCGGGCACCACGCGCGGCCGCTGCCGCTCGTCGTGATGCTGCACGGCTGCACGCAGAACCCCGACGACTTCGCCGCCGGCACCGCGATGAACGAGGCGGCGCTCGAGCGCGGCTTCTATGTTCTCTATCCCGCGCAGGCACAGAGCGCGAACGCGTCGCGCTGCTGGAACTGGTTCAAGCACAACCATCAGCAGCGCGGCCGCGGCGAGCCGGCGCTGCTCGCCGGCATGACGCGCGAGGTGATGAAGCGCTACCACGTCGACCCGCAGCGCGTGTACGTTGCGGGCCTGTCGGCCGGCGGCGCGATGGCCGCGATCCTCGGTGACGCGTACCCCGACCTGTTCGCCGCGGTCGGTGTGCATTCGGGCTTGCCGGCCGGCTCAGCGAGCGATCTGCCATCGGCGTTCGCCGCGATGAAGAGCGGCGGCGGGACGTCAGCGCAAAGCGCAACGCCGCCGACCATCGTCTTCCACGGTGACGAAGACACGACGGTGCATCCGCTCAACGGCGAGCAGGCGGTGGCCGCCAGTGCCGGTGCGGTTGCGCCCGAGCTCGAGCGCGCATGCAGCGCCAACGGCCGCGCCTACACGCGGCGCATCTACCGCGATGCGAGCGGCCGCGTGGTGGCCGAGCACTGGGCCGTGCACGGCGGCGGCCATGCATGGTCAGGCGGCGACGCGCGCGGCTCGTACACCGATGCGAAGGGCCCCGACGCGACCGAAGCGATGCTGCGTTTCTTCTTCTCGCAAACGCTGCACGCGGTCCGCTGACGAGACCGTTCCGCTAGGGCTTCTGCCCCTGCTCCAGCATCTTCGCGTAGCGGCGAGAAATCTCGTCGGGCGGCACGTCTTCGACGTGCTTGGCGACGGTCCACTTGTGGCCGAACGGGTCTTTGATGCTGCCGCAGCGGTCGCCGTAGAACTGGTCGGCCACTTCCATGATCAGCGTCGCGCCCGCTTCGACGGCGCGCTTCACGACCGCGTCGGGGTCGCGAACGTACAGCATGATCGTGGTCGCGGTGTCGCCGATCGTCTGTGGGCTGAGTGCTTTCCACTCGGGCATCTCGTCGTGCAGCATGATCACTGCGCCGCCGATGTGAATCTCGGCGTGCGCGACCTTGCCGTCGGGTGACTTCAGGCGGTACGCCTCTTCGGCGCCGAAGGCTGTCTTGTAGAAATCGATTGCAGCCGACGCGCCCTTGATCGTGAGGTAGGGCGTGACGGCGGTGAAGCCGTCGGGGATGGGCTTGACTGACTTGGCCATGGTGCTTCCTTTCCAATGAACGGAGCAGTTTTATCCCGCTCGCCGCCCGATGCAAACGCGCGTCCGACGGACCCGCTTTGCAGCGGGGTTTCGGCTTGCATTCAGCGGATTGGCGCGCGCGCTCACGCCGCGCCGAAGCGCAGCAGCGCCTGCGCGTATGCCGGCGCGGTCGGCTCGTGCATGAAGTAGGCGTAGATCTGCTGCCAGCCGGTAGCCGCGAGCCGCTCGGCCCAGCGCTCGAGGTCGGCATCGGAGTAGGTCTCGAGCCGCAGCCGCACGTAGCCCCACGGCGCCGTCTCGACCAGTGGCGGCGGCGCGTTGTCTTCGCGCTCGGACAGGCACAGCGATGCGCTCGCCGCCTTCAGCGCCGCATAGACCTCGTCATCGAACCAGCTGTCGTGGCGGAATTCGAATGCGGCGCGGTGCCCCTCGGGCAGCAGGTACAGAAACTCGCTCAGGCGCGCGACGTCCTTCTTCAGGAACGGCGGCAACTGGAACAGCACCGGGCCGCGCTTCTCGCCCAGCGCCGCGAGGCTCTTGTAGAGGTAGCCGACCGAGTCGGTCGCGGCTTCCGCGTTGATCCGCGCAACATGCGTGATCCGCCGCGACGCCTTGATCGCGAAGCGGAAGCTCTCGGGCGTCACGTCGGCCCAGTGCTGCAGCATCGGCACCTTCGGCATCTGATAGAAGGTGTTGTTGATCTCGACGGTCGGCAAGCGCGCGGCGTACCACGCGAGCATGTCTTCGGGCTTGATCTTCTCCGGATAGAAGATGCCCTTCCATTCCTTGAAGGAATAGCCGCTTGCGCCGGCGAGCAGCCTCGGGGCCGTCATCGGGTGGCCTCACCAACGGTTGCGCAGCTCGCGCAGCTTCAGGAACACCGTCTTCGCGTCGGGCTGCTCGGGCAGGTCGGGGAAGCTTTCGCGCAGCTCGGCGATGAGGCTCGGGCTGCTCAAGCGGAAGAAGGTGTTGAACTGCTTCTCCTCGGCGAGCGTCGTGACGGCTGAGCGCGCCGGGTCGTGGCCGGTCACCCCGGGCAGCCGCTCGCGCGCTGCGGCGTTGTCGGGCTCGCGAGCCAACGTGAACTTCAGGTTGTTCTCGATGTAGTCGTGGCCCGGATAGATGCGCGTGTTCTCCGGCAGCGCCGCGAGCTGCTTCTCGAACGTGGCGTAGAGCTCGTTCGGGTCGCCGCCGTTGTGGCAATTGCCGGCGCCGGCGTTGAACAGCGTGTCGCCCGAGAACAGCGCCGGCTCATCGGTGTGCGAGCGCAGGCAGATATGACACATCGTGTGCCCCGGCGTGTCCATGCACTCGAGCTCGACCCGCTTGCCGACCCTTGGCCCCGGTAGCGGCGACCACCGCCGCGTTGCCTCCCGTGTGGTCGAGGTGCTCATGCGTGTTGAGCAGTTGCGTGATCCGCCAGCCGCGCGCCTTCGCGGTCGCGAGGCATTTTTCATGGTCCAGCGGATCGATCGCCAGCGCCTCACCGGTCTCGGGGCAGGCGATCAGGTAGTTGAAGTTGCGGTAGGCGTTCGCGGTCCAGATTCGCTCGACGATCATCGTGACCTCCGCAAGCTAGAACACCGTCCCGTCGCTGCGCACTTTCACCGGCGGCGCGCCGTCACGAAGTTCATTCGCGATCTGTCGCCCTGCCGCCCAGGTGCCGCCTTCGAGAACGCAGGCGAGCGGCATTTGCTCGGCCGACATACCGAGGGCGCTGCGGACCTCGCGCGTCAATTCATCGAGCAGGCTCACGGTGAGCGCGCGCCATTCGACGACCCATTCGTCGGCGACGCCGTACTCGCGCGACGCGAAGCCGGCGTCGCGCGGGACGATGACGCCGGCATCGATCAGCAGCCCGCCGTTGCGGTACTCGGGCAGGCCGGTCAGCTCGTCGAGGCCGGTCACGCGGGCGCCGCTCCATTCGAACGGCTCGACCAGCGAGTA
>VBCQ01000014.1 GCA_005882155.1 Betaproteobacteria bacterium | reverse complement strand
CGTACAGCCGGAACGAGACGAAGCTGCCGGAGGACGTGTCGGTCACCTGGGCCACGCCCTGCTGCAGCGCGTTGTAGACCTCGTTGGAAGGCACCGAGACGATCGATGCGCCGGCGCCCGCCCACATCTCCGCGAAAGTCGAGCCGGCCGAGCGCACCTTCAGCCCTGCGGCGTCTTCGGGCTTGCGGATGCACTTGTCCTTCGCGCCGAAGCCGCCGGCCAGCCACGCGTCGGACAGCACCTTCACGCCGCCCTGCTCGATGATGCCGCGGATGTCCTGCATGAACGGCGACGCGTTGATGCGCACCGCGTGCTCGTGGTTGCGCACGAGGCCCGGCATCAGGGTGGCGCCGAACTGCGGGTGGAAGCCCGAGGCATAGTCGAGCGGGAACGAGGTCATGTCGATCTGCCCGGTCAGCATCGCCTTCCACTGCTCCTGCGCCTTCACGAGGCTCGACCCGGGGTACACCTTGACCTCGAGGCCGACGTTCGCCGCGGCGACGTCGCGCGCGATGATTTGCACCATCTCGTCGCGAACATCGCCCTTGCCGCCAGGGAACTGGTGCGAGGCCTTGAGCGTCACCGTCTGTGCGAGTGCCGGTGCGAGCGGAAGGTTGGCGGCGAGAAAGACGGAGAGGGCGAGAGCGAGTCGGCGGCGTTCCATGGCAATGCTCCGTGGTGCATGGATGACTCACCGACTCTATCCAAGCGGGTCCCGCGGGGCGCGTGGTGGATACCATGAGGAGGCGCGCGCCAAGTCACCGCAGTACGATGCGCCGTGACTCCGACCTCAGGCACCACCGACGACCTGTTGCTCAAGGTCACACCGCCTCGCGTGCCGCGCAACCTGCTCTCGCGCGCCCGCCTGCTCTCCAGTGACCTGAGGTTTCGCGACCACCCGGTGGTGCTGGTGCAGGCCCCGGCGGGCTTCGGCAAGACGTCTCTGCTTGCGCAATGGCGCCGTGAGCACCTGGCGCATGGGGCAGTGGTCGCTTGGCTGTCGGCGCAGGCTCACGACCAGCCGCAGCGGCTGGTCCAGGCGCTGGCGCTCGCGGTGCGCGTCGGGTCCGGCCGGCCCACGTTCGGGCACACGCTGATCGAATCCGCACCGAGCGGGCTCGAAGGGGT
This sequence comes from Betaproteobacteria bacterium, assembly GCA_005882155.1. GTDB lineage: Bacteria > Pseudomonadota > Gammaproteobacteria > Burkholderiales > Burkholderiaceae_C > Albitalea. Next base: position 3,644 of record VBCQ01000014.1, on the reverse strand, counting down.
GACGATCTGGTTGGCAGAGCTGGCCCACGCGGCCTTCGACGTGGTGCTGATCGTCGACGAGGCCGACCGTCTTCCGACAAACTCGCGCGACGCCGTGGCTTACCTGGTGCGCAATGCGCCGCCGAACCTGCGCGTGGTCGTCGCGGCGCGAACCGACTGCCAGCTCGGGCTCGACGACCTCGTCGCCTACGGCCAGTGCATTGTCATCGGTCCGGCCTTCTTGCGCTTCCAGATCGACGAAACCCTGGAACTCGTGCGCGGCCGACTCGGCACGCGGCTGGACAACGACACGGCTGCCCGGCTGCATGAGCTGACCGAGGGCTGGCCGCTCGGGCTGCAACTGGCGATGTCCATCGTTGCGGCCGGCACCGATGCGCGCGCGGAGGTCGATTCGATGGCGGCCCGAAGCGGCTCGCTGCACGACCATCTGGTCGACCTGCTGCTCGCCAACCTCGACCCGGCCGATGGCGCATTCCTCACGCGCATCGCCATCCTCGATCTGCTGCACCCGGACCTGTGCCGCGCGGTCACGCAGCTCGACGATGCGCCGCAGCGGCTGATGCGCCTGTCCAACGACACGCCGATGCTCGCACTGGCCGAGCACGGTGAATGGCTGCGTATGCACGCGCTCGCACGCGACGCTCTGCGGCTGCGCGTCGCGGCCTTGCCGGCCGCGGAACGATCGGAGCTGCATGCGCGCGCGGCGACGTGGCTGGCCGAGCACGGCCAGCTGGAGGCGGCTGCGCGGCATGCCCTCGAATCCGGCCAGCGCGAGCAGGCCTACGCCCTCGCGGAGCGCAGCCTGTACGAGTCTCTGATGGCGAAGGGCCGGCAGGAAGCGGTCCTCGAGTGGCTCGCGCGGCTGCCCGACGAGGAGCTCGACCGGCGACCTCGGCTGCTGTTGGCCGCGGCGTGGTCGTTGGCCCTCGGTGAGCGTCATGACGAAGCCGGGCGCCTGGTGGCGCGGCTGCTCGAACGCACTGCTGCCGACGAGGCGCTGCGCTGCGAATGCGCGCTGATCCTGAGCGGCGCGGCGATCTTTGCCGACGAGCCGGACCGCTTCGCCGAATTGCACGACCCATGGGCCGAGGCGCCGCCGCTGCGCGACCCGATGCTGCTGCAAGTGCATGCGAACCGCACCGCCTTTCGCGCGTTGCTCGAGGGCGAGCCCGCCGTCGCCCGCCTGCGCCAGCAACGTGCGCCGCAAGCGCCCGACGCCGACTCGCTGCACTACATCGGCCGCTGGAGCGACTTCATCGTCGGGTTGAGCTACTTGTGGGAAGGCCAGGCGCTGCTCGCCGAGAACCTGCTGCAGCCGACGCTCGCGCGCGCCGACGCCGACCTGGGCCGGCGCAGCCCCTTTAGCTGCATGCTGGCCGCGCTGCTCGCGGCCGCGGTCTGGGAACGCGATCGTCCCGTCGACGCGGCCGCGCTGCTCGCAAACCGGCTCGACGTCCTGGAACACAGCGGCTTGCCCGAAACCGTGCTGCTGAGCTTCCGGACGATGGCGCGCATCGCAGCCGCCGAAGGCACCGAGCATCGCGCGCTCGAGTTGCTCGGCGCGATGGATGCCGCCGGCATCGCGCGCCGCCTGCCGCGCTTGCGCGTGGCGAGCCTGGTCGACCAGGTGCGCATGCACGCACGCCGCTTCCGGGCCGAGACGTGCCGTGCGCTGTGCACGCAGATCGACGCGCTTCTCGCCGACCCGGCCGCGCCGCGCGGCAGGCTGTGGCGGCGCAGCGTCGACGTGCTGCGCGAGCTCGCGCACGGCTATGCGGCCATCGCCGCGCAGGATTGGCGCAAGGCCCTGGCACCACTCGAACGTGCCGATGGGCTGGCGGTTTCGCTGAAGCTGGGCCGGATGCACATCGAGCTGCTCGGCTTGCGCGCTTTCGTGCTGGATCGTTGCGGCGAGCAGTCGTTGGGGCTGCTGCGCGAGGCCGTCGATCTGGCCCAGGCCTACGGCCTGCTTCGGGTGTTCAAGGATGCGCACCCCGCGTTGGGCGACTGGGTTCGACAGGCCATGCGCACGCCGGACGAGGTCTTCGCAGCGCCGCCGGCCGCGACCATCGGCCGGCCATCGCCTCATGAGGTTTCGCGGCCGCGCGCCACGCCCAGCACGGCACTCACGCCGAAGGAGCGCGAGGTGCTGGAGCTGCTCGCGCGCAACCTCTCCAACAAGGAGATCGGGCTGGCGATGCAGGTCGGCGAAGAGACGATCAAGTGGCACGTGAAGAACCTCTTCGCCAAGCTGGACGCCGGCACGCGCAAGCAAGTGGTGCAGCGTGCGCGCATCCTGGGGCTGCTGGAAGCGGCCGGCCATTGAGCGCTGTTCGGGCTGAGCAAAAAAACCGTTCGTGCTGAGGTATCGAAGCACCTGCGAGAGTGCTTCGATACCTCAGCACGAACGGGTTCTTGCCGCATAGAGGCCTTCGACAGGCTCAGGCCGAACGGGTGCTAGCCAATTTGCCTGGACTCTCTCGATGGTGAGGGCACTTCGATACCTCAGTGCGAACGGAGCCTGGGGAGATCGGTTGCCCCCCTCTGCGATGGGGGGCTGATGCCGCCCGTCACTCCCTAATCTCTGCCCATCGATGCGACCGCGACACGCCGTTGCGGCCTTGCTTCGACACACACAGGACATCCCGATGAACTTACTCGACGGCTTCAGCGACGCCACGGTCCTCGTCGTGCCGGGCTTGCGCGACCACGTCGCCGAGCATTGGCAAACCCAGCTCGTGGCGGCGCTGCGAGCCCAGGGTCGGGCGGTGCACAGCGTGCCGACTATGGGTCGTGACGACCTCGACTGCGCGGCGCGCGTGGCGGCGATCGAACGCGAGGCGCAGACCTGGCCAGCGCCGGAACGATCGCGTCTTTGTCCATGGCGAGCACGATCAGGGTGTTCGCACCTTTGGCGATGAGCCCATCGATGTCTGCGAGCTGCTTCTCGGGCGAACCGCCTGCGTCGGCGCTTCATTGCACGCTCTGCTTCGCGATGGGCGCCGACAGCGCGCGCTGGACTGGTCGTGGTGCGGCAGCCGGAACGCCTTCGTTAGGCCGGGTCGCTGGCCGGCGCGCCGCCCAAGCTGGTCCGGCTTTCGTTATCTGCCCAGGCCTCCCAAAGCACCCGCGACCCCGGCGGCGTCATTGGGTCTGCGAGAAGTCAAAGGCGTTAAGCAGGTTGTTCGCGGCAGCGTCGCGACTTCCTAGAGGTGCTAACTGCCAGCGGGTTTCGATGAATTTCAGGATCGAAACCGTCTCGTAGAGGGTGTGATCGACGAAGCGGCGTTTGGCGTAGGGCGAGATGATGATGGCTGGAACCCGGACTCCTGGACCCCAGCGATCGCCCGACGGCGGCGGAACGTGATCCCAGCGCCCGCCGGCCTCGTCGTACGTGATGATGATCACGCTGTCCTTCCAGATGGCACTGTCCTGCACCGCTTTCACCAGGTCGGCTACGTACCGCTGGCCGGACAACAAATCCGCGTAGCCCGGGTGTTCATTGTGCGCACCGCTCGGCTTGACGAACGCTACCGCTGGCAGGTTGCTGGCGCGCAGGCCAGCACGGAAGTCCTCGACGTCCTTCAAGTGCTCGGTCCGGGCGGCCGTACTGTCGGCGTAGCGGGCGAAGTAGTTGAACGGCT
>VBCQ01000013.1 GCA_005882155.1 Betaproteobacteria bacterium | reverse complement strand
CTCTCGGCGTTGAGCTGCTCCTGCTTGACGCGACGCTCTTCGTCGAACGCCGGCACCTGTTCGGTCAGCTCATGCAGCCGCCCATCGGCGACGCGCTGCGCTTCCTCGGCCACGCCGAACTGCCGCTTCAATTCGGCCAGCCGATCGAGGTCGGGCGCGGCGAGCTGACGCCGCTCGCCATCGAGCCGATCGTGCCGCGCGTTGAGTTGCCGGCGCTGGTCATCGATGTTGCGGCTCTCGGCGGCGAGGACCTGAATCTGCTGCTGCACCGCCGCGACCAGCGTGCGCTGCTCGTTGCTGCGGCCTTGTGCTGCGCGCACCGCGTCTTCGAAACCCGGCAGGTTGCCGGCCTGCTCTTCGGCTTGCGCAGCGAGCACATGGCTTTGCTCATCGGCCGCGGCGATCTGCTCGGCGATTTGCTCGAGCTCGCTTTGCGCCTGCGTCTGCCGCTCGGCCCATTGCTCGCTCTGCGCCTTCAGCTCGACGAGCCGCTGCTCGACGCGCTGCCGCCCTTCGACGACATAGCGGATGCGCTCTTCGAGGCGGCTCACTTCGAGCGCCGCCTCGGCGAGCAGCCCCTGCGACGCATGCAACTCGTCGCTCGCTGCGTAGTGCGCCTGGCGGATCGTCTCGAGCTCGGCTTCGCCGTGACGCAGCTCGGCCATGCGCTCTTCCAATGCGCTGGTCGCGGCGAGGACGTCCTTCTTCACCCGCTCCTGCTCGTTCGATGCATCGCGATGCTTGAGGAACCACAGCTGATGCAGCTTCAGCGTGCCCTGCTCTTGCAGGCCTCGATACTGGCTCGCGACTTCGGCCTGCTTCTCGAGCTTGTCGAGGTTGCTGTTGAGCTCGCGCAGGATGTCTTCGACGCGGGTCAGGTTCTCGCGCGTGTCCTTCAGCCGGTTCTCGGTCTCGCGCCGGCGCTCCTTGTACTTCGAGACGCCGGCTGCTTCCTCGAGAAACATGCGCAGCTCTTCGGGCTTGCTCTCGATGATGCGGCTGATCGTGCCCTGGCCGATGATCGCGTAGGCGCGCGGGCCGAGGCCGGTGCCGAGGAACACGTCCTGCACGTCGCGCGGCAATCTCGCCGAACTGGTTCCATTGCCCGCCGGCACGCGCATCGCTGTTGTCGAACACCAGCTCGACGCTCGACCGGCTGGCCGGCTTGCGCAAGCCCGATCCGTTGAAGATCACGTCCTGCATCGACTCGCCGCGCAGCTCGCTTGCCTTGGACTCGCCGAGCACCCAGCGCACCGCGTCCATGATGTTCGACTTGCCGCAGCCGTTGGGCCCGACGACGCCGACGAGTTGGCCGGGCAACTGGAAATTCGTCGGTTCGGCAAACGACTTGAAGCCGGAGAGCTTGATCGAGTTCAGGCGCATGGGACGGGGGCGTGGGACGGCGCAGGAGCGTGCGCTTAAGTCATTGATTTGATTAAGAAAACCCGCTGGCCAGTGGGCTTCTTTGCGGGCTGGATGATACCATCGCGCCCTCTGCCAAACCCTCTCGAATCGTCACCGTCATGGCCAAGACCGCAGCCGCCAAGAGCGCCCCGAAACAGCGGCCGATGCCGCCCAACCCGCCGACCGCGCCGAGCAAGGAACTGCACGTCTTCGACAACCCCGCGCCCGAGCGCGACTACGTCATCCAGTTCGAGGTCCCCGAGTTCACCTGCAACTGCCCGCTGACCGGCCAGCCCGACTTCGCGCAATTCAAGATCGAGATGGTGGCGGACAAGTTGTGTGTCGAGTTGAAGAGCCTGAAGATGTACTTCTGGAGCTATCGCAACGAAGGCGCGTTCCACGAGAAGGTGACGAACACGATCCTCGACGACATCGTGCAAGCGACCGACCCGCGGTTCATTCGGATCACGGCGAAGTGGAATGTTCGCGGCGGCATCTACACGAGCGTCGTCGCCGAGCATCGCAAGAAGGGGTGGAAGCCGGCGGCGGTGGTGACTGTGCCGACTGTCGATTAGCGTCTCGCGCACCTGCAGGAGCCCGCGATGGAGCAACAGCATCGACCGCATCTCGCCAACGTCACACACGGCGAGCTGAAGCAGACGCTGACCACTTGGCAACTCTGGGGCATCGCGGTCGGCCTGGTGATCTCCGGCGAGTATTTCGGCTGGAGCTACGGCTGGGCCACGGCCGGCACGCTGGGCTTCGTCGTCACCTCGGTGTTCGTCGCGGCGATGTACACCACCTTCATCTTCAGCTTCACCGAGCTCACGACGTCGATCCCGCATGCCGGCGGCCCCTTTGCCTACGGCCACCACGCGTTCGGACCGATCGGCGGCTACTTCGCCGGCGCGGCAACGCTGGTCGAATTCGTGTTCGCGCCGCCGGCCATTGCGCTGGCCATCGGCGCTTACCTCAACGTGCAGTTCCCTGCGCTCGATCCCAAGCTGGCGGCGGTGGGCGCGTACCTCGTATTCATGACGCTCAACATCGTCGGCGTGCAGATCGCGGCGACCTTCGAGCTGTTCGTCACCCTGCTCGCGATCTTCGAGTTGCTCGTCTTCATGGGCGTCGTGGCGCCGGGCTTCGCGACGGCGAACTTCATGAAAGGCGGCTGGGCCGGCGCCGACACTTTCAGCGCCGCGGCCGTGCCCGGCATGTTCGCGGCGATCCCGTTCGCGATCTGGTTCTTCCTCGCCATCGAAGGTGTCGCGATGGCTGCCGAAGAGGCGAAGAATCCGCGCCGATCGATCCCCATCGCCTATGTGGCAGGCATCCTCACGCTGCTCGCGCTGGCCATGGGCGTGATGGTCTTTGCCGGCGGCAGCGGCGACTGGACGAAGCTCGCCAACATCAACGACCCCCTGCCGCAAGCGATGAAGACCATCGTCGGCGAGAAGAGTGGCTGGCTGCACATGCTGGTGTGGCTCGGACTGTTCGGGTTGATCGCGTCCTTCCACGGCATCATCCTCGGCTACTCGCGGCAGATCTTTGCGCTGGCCCGCGCCAACTACCTGCCGCCGTGGCTGGCCAAGGTGCATCCGCGCTTTCGCACGCCGCATCGCGCGATCCTCGCTGGCGGCGTGGTCGGCATCGCAGCCATCTTCAGCGACGAGCTCATCAAGATCGGCGGCCAGACGCTCACCGCGAACATCGTGACGATGTCGGTGTTCGGCGCGATCCTGATGTACATCCTCGCGATGGCCAGCCTGTTCAAGCTTCGCGCCAGCGAGCCGGCGATGGCGCGACCGTTCAAGGCGCCGCTCTATCCATGGTTCCCGGCGTTCGCGCTTGTCGCGGCTGCCGTGTGCCTGGCGACGCTCGTCTACTACAACCCGCTGATCGCCGCGATCTTCGTCGGCCTGCTCGCCGTCGGCTACGTGTACTTCCACCTCACGCGTGCGCAGCGCGAGCGTGCACCACTGGACGACATGCTCGAGTCGGCACGCGCGCAACCCAAAGCCGCCGGCTGACGAAGGCGGCAACATCCGCTACGCTGCCATCGAAGGAGTTCGTCGATGAAGCTCACACCGGACCAGATCGCGCAATTCGATCGTGACGGTTATCTGTTCTTTCCCGGGCTCTTCACGCCGCAGGAAATGAAGAGCTTGAACGAAGCCGTGCCGGCGCTGACCCTCCGGCGCGACGCGTTCAACGTTCGAGAGAAAGGCTCAGACGCAGTGCGGACGACCTTCGCCGCGCATCTGTACAGCGAGCCGTTCGCGCGGCTCGCGCGCCATCCACGCATGGTCGAGCCGGTACAGCAGTTGCTCGGCGAAGCGGTCTACATGCACCAGTTCAAGATCAACAGCAAGACGGCGTTCGAAGGCGACGTCTGGCAATGGCACCAAGACTACGGCACCTGGCGCAACGACGATCTGATGCCCACCGAGCGCGCAATGAACGTCGCGATTTTTCTCGACGACGTGAATGCGTTCAACGCTCCGCTGATGTTCATTCCGGGCAGCCACAAGAAAGGCGTCATCGACGCGACCTACGACCTCACGACGACGAGCTATCCGCTGTGGACGCTCGATCACGCACTGGTCGCACAGTTGGTCGAGCGCGCCGGCGGCAAGCATGGCGGCATCGTCTCGCCGCTCGGCCCAGCCGGCTCGATGATCGTGTTCCATTCATGCCTCGTGCATGCGTCGAGCAGCAACCTGTCGCCGTGGAATCGCGTCAGCGTCTACCTGAGCCTGTGCGCGGTCAGCAACCACATCCGGCGCCACAAGCGGCCTGAATACATCGCGCAGCGCGACTTCACGCCGATAGCCTGCTTGCCCGACGACTGCTTACTGCGCGAGCATCCGGTCGAGTTGCCGTGGAAGAACGGCATGCCGGCCAGTGCGCTCGTCACGTCGCTGGCCGAGATCTGAAAGGCCGCGAGCCATGAGCCTGTATGCGAAGCTGCAGCAACGCGCTGCCGAGCGCAAGCCGGTGCGCATCGGACTCATCGGCGCCGGCAAGTTCGGGACGATGTACCTCGCGCAGCTGCCGCGCATTCCCGGCGTGCATCTCGTTGGCATCGCAGATCTCGCGCCCGACGCGGCACGGCGCAACCTCGCACGCGTCGGCTGGGCACCCGAGCGCGCGCAAGCCGCATCGCTCGACGAAGCGATCAAGCTGGGCACGACGCATGTCGGCGACGACTGGACCGCGCTCGTTCGCCACCCGGCGATCGACGTCATCGTCGAATGCACCGGGCATCCGATCGCGGCCGTCGACCACTGCCTCGAAGCGTCGCGCAACGGCAAGCATGTCGTCATCGCGTTCGGCGATCAGCCGGCTCTCATCTGCGACCTCGTCGACTGGGCACGCACTTGCGGCTTCCCCGTCGTCGCCGCAGGGCGCGGCCACAAGTGGCTGCCGCATTTCTGCGAATCGACGCCCGAGACGGTGTGGGGCTACTACGGCCTCACGCCCGAGCAGGCGGCACGCGGCGGGCTCAACCCGAAGATGTTCAACAGCTTCCTCGACGGCTCCAAACCCGCCATCGAATTGACCGCAGTGTCGAACGCCACCGGGCTCGCGGTGCCAAGCGACGGCCTGCGGTATCCGCCGGCGAGCATCGACCAAATTCCGCTCGTCACGCGGCCGCGTGGCGAAGGCGGCGTGCTCGAGCGCAAGGGCATGGTCGAGGTGATCTCGTCGCTCGACGCCGACGGCCGCGAGATCCCCTACAACATCCGCATGGGCGTGTGGGTCACCGTCGAAGGCGAGACCGAGTACATCCGCAACTGCTTCGAGGAATACAACGCCCACACCGACACCAGCGGACGCTACTTCACGCTCTACAAG
>VBCQ01000119.1 GCA_005882155.1 Betaproteobacteria bacterium | reverse complement strand
GGCGCGAGCTTCGTCAACACAGTGAGCGTGCACCGCGCGACCGGCAACTTGCCGACCAAGACTTATTTGCTGCAGGTGCTGACCGCGGGCCAGAGCTTCAGCGACGCGACCAACGGCATCACGATCACCAACCAGGGCACGTCCGGCGGCGTCGCGACCGTCGGCGTTTCGATGGGCGGCGGCGTGTGCTCACGCGCATCGCCCACGGTCGCGGTGAGCCCCGCGTCGCAGACGGGCAGCGCCGGCGCGACGCTCAGCTACAGCGTCTCGGTCACCAACACGAACTCGTCGGCTTGCGGCAGCTCGACCTTCAGCATCGGCCAAGCGCTGCCGTCGGGCTTCAGCGGCTCGCTGTCGTCGACGAGCCTCGCGCTCGGCTCGGGCAGCAGCGGCTCGGTGACCTGGACGACGACGTCGGCAGCGACGCTCGCCAACGGCAGCTACACGCTCGACGCCAACGCGACCGACACCGCCAACAGCGCATACACGACGACAGCGCATGCGTCGTACACCGTGTACAGCAACGTTACGCCGCCGACGGTCGCGGTCACCAGTCCCGCCAACGGCGCGGTGCTGAGCGGCGGCCACCCGGTGAGCATCAGCGCGTCGGCAACTGACGATGGGGGAATTCAGGCTGTCGAGATCTACATCGACGGCGTGCTCCTCGCGCGCGACACCGGCGCGCCGTACAGCGCGAACTGGAACATTCGCAAGGTCGCGAAGGGCCTGCACACGATCAAAGCGAGAGCCATCGACAACGCCGGCCTGATGGCCGAGCAGAGCATCAGCGTGACGGTGAACTGAGTGGCCTATTCCCTCTCCCTCCGGGAGAGGGAGAAATGCTTCACGGGATCAGCACGCTCGACCCCGTGGTGTTGCGCGCTTCGAGCTCGCGCTGCGCCTGCGCCGCATCCGCCAGCCGATAGCGCTGGCCGATGCGGATCTTCACCGCGCCGCTTTGCACGACCTCGAACAATTCATCGGCCATCGCCTGCGTGTTCTCGCGCGTCGCGATGTGGGTGAACAGCGTCGCCCGCGTCAGATGCAGTGAGCCCTTCGGCCCGAGCACGCCGATCGAGAATGGCGGCACCGGACCCGATGCGTTGCCGAAGCTGACCATCAGGCCGAGTGGCCGCAAGCAGTCGAGCGAGCGCTCGAACGTGTCTTTGCCGATCGAGTCGTAGACCACCTTGACGCCCTTGCCGCCGGTGATCTCCTTGACCCGCGCGACAAAATCTTCGCGGCGGTAGTTGATCGCATGCGCCGCACCGTGCTCGCGTGCGAGCTCGCACTTGGCATCGCTGCCGGCGGTTCCGATCAGCTGCAAGCCGAGTGCACGCGCCCACTGGCAGGCGATCAACCCGACCCCGCCGGCCGCGGCATGAAACAGCACGAAATCGCCCGCGTGCAGACCGCCTTGCGGCAGCGTTCGCTTGAGCAGGTACTGCGCGGTCAGGCCCTTGCAATCGCACGACGCAAGTCGCCGGCATCACGCGCGCCTCGCAATACGCGCCGGGTGGGTTGCTCGCATAGGCTGCGCGGTCGCCAACCCGCAGATGCTCGACGCCATCGCCGACCGCTTCGACGATGCCGGCACCCTCCATCCCCAAGCTCAGCGGCAAGGCGTTCGGATACAGCCCCGTGCGATGGTAGACATCGATGAAGTTGAGCCCGCACGCATGGTGGCGGATGCGAATCTGTCCCGGCCCGGGTTCGCCCACCGGCAGCTGCGTCAGCTGCAGCACCTCGGGTCCGCCGAACTGCTCGATGCGAATGGCTTGGCTGGTGCTCGTCATGGCGTTCTCCACTGGCGCTGCGAGAAGTCCGGTATCGTGCCAGTGTTTGTTCGAGCCTGCCCCGATGCGCCGCCTTACCACCGCCCCCAACCTTGCCATCGCCACCTTGTGGGCCGACATGCTCACGCAAGGCGGCATCGATGCCACCGTGCAGCGCGCCTACGCGAGCAGCATCGCCGGCGAAATCCCGCCCGATCAGTCGCTGCCCGAAGTCTGGGTCAGCGACGACGCGCAGCTCGATGCGGCGCGCACGCTGCTCGATCAATTGCGCCACGGACCGACTCGGCATTGGGTCTGCCCGGCGTGCCATGAGCGGATCGACGGGCCATTCGAGCAGTGCTGGAACTGCGGCGCACTGATGCCCGTGCGATGACGACGCGGATCACGCCGCGCACCGCGTTGCTGATGACCTTGCCGCCGCTGCTGTGGGCGGGCAACGCCGTCGTCGGTCGCCTCACGGTCGGCAGCGTCCCGCCGCTGACGCTGAACTTTCTGCGCTGGGCGATCGCCGCGTTGTTCCTGCTGCCGCTCGGCTGGCGCGTGCTGCGCGAACCGCGCGCCGTGATGCAGCGTTGGCCCTACCTGCTCGCGATCGGGCTGCTCGGCGTGGGCACCTACAACGCGCTGCAATACCTCGCGCTCGTCACCTCGACGCCGATCAACGTGACGCTGATCGCCGCCAGCTTGCCGGTGTGGATGCTCGCGGTCGGCGCGATGTTCCATCACGAGCATCCGTCGCGCCGCCAGCTTGTCGGTGCCGCGCTGTCGGTGGCCGGCGTGCTGATCGTCATCGCGCGCGGCGACCTGGCGGCGCTGGCGCGCGTGCACTTCGTGGTCGGCGACCTGTATGTGCTGGTCGCGATCATCGCGTGGGCGTTCTACAGCTGGCTGCTCGTGCGCCCCAGCGAATCGATGCGCGGCAGCGCGCGGCCCGACTGGAACTGGGCCGAATTCCTGCTCGTACAAACGCTGTTCGGCCTGCTCGGCGCAGCGCCTGCTGCGCTCGGCGAGACGCTTGCCGGCGCGGCGCCGATCGAATGGAACGGCTGGGTCGTGGCGGCGCTTGTCTACGTCGCGGTCGGGCCGTCGATCATCGCCTATCGCTGCTGGGGCCTCGGTGTCACGCACGCCGGGCCAGCGCTGGCCGCGTTCTTCGGCAACCTCACGCCGCTCTTTGCCGCGCTGCTGTCGGCCGCGGTGCTCGGCGAAGCGCCGCGCGCGTTCCATGCGCTCGCGTTCGCGCTGATCGTCGCCGGCATCGTCGTCTCGTCACGGCGGCGTTGACACGCGTGCCGTGCTGCGAAACAGCTTCTGCCGCGCGGCCGAGGTGATCGCCACGACCGCCGGATGCTTGAGCAGGCGCTGCACCGAGATCGCATAGAACTGCTCCGTCACTGCCTCGGTGCGGCCGATGGCCTTGACGCCGAGCTCGCGCTGCACCCCGCTGATGGCGACGCAGCGGCTGACTTCAGATTTGCACGCCGGTCGAGCGAGCCCGCTCGACGGGCACGTCGTTCGGCTGGCCTAAGCGCGGGCGACGCAGCACGCGTCGCAGCGCTTCGACGATGGCTTCCAGCGCCTGCGCATGGGCTTGTCGGCGCAGCATGTCGGCCTCGCGCGAGCACCGCGCGATGAGGTCGGACAGATCGGCACGCGCCGGTGCGGCGCCATCGCTGATCCAGTAGCACGCGCGCCCTTGCGGGTCTCGGGCGACGCTGATGTGGTGGCCTCCGGCGACAGGCAACGTGAACTCGGGCGAATCGGACGTGGTTGACACGGCAGGCTCCTCGGAAGGCCCGCCGCCATCGACATGACAGGCATCGGCTGGCCTGTGTCCATTACAGGCTCTGCTCGTTGCGCCGTCAGGGGACCGCCGTCCCGATCGCGGGGAATCGACCGCTCAGTCCCGGGACCGCAGCCCCGACTCGTCGCTCGCCTTGCCGAAGCCCGCCTCGCGGGCGCGCACGATAGCTTGCGCGCGACTCTCGACTTGCAGTGTCGCGAACAGCGCCGACACGTTGTTGCGCACCGTCTTCTCGGCTCGCCCGAGCCGCGCTGCGATCTGCATGTTGTCCAGGCCGCGGGCCACCAGATCGAGCAGCTCGCGTTCGCGCGGCGTCAGTGCCATGAACGCCGGGTCGATGCCCGCATCGGCGCCGGGCAGAAACCCGCGCAGCAAGGTGTGCGCCGCATCGAATGCCGCTTCGCCGGCGAGCGGCACGTGGTTGTCGGTGTCCAGCAGTTCGAAGCGCGCGCCGGCGATGCCAGCCGCGATGAAGCGCCCTTCGTCGAAGGGCACACGGGCATCGCCTCGACCGTGCATCACCAAGGTCGGGCAGCGCACTTGCGCCAGCTCTGTCGTGGCATCGATCTCGCCGCCGGCGCGCAGCCAGCGCGACGCGTGCGTCGGCGAGCACGACAGGCGCTGCAAGTCGTTGAAGGCCTCAGCCTGCGCCGCATCGGCGCGCGGAAAGAACTGCGAGGTGAACAGTTGCCGGAACGCCGGGTTCTCCTGCCCCCAACCGCCTTCGATCAGGCAGCACAGCGCGTCGATCATCTGCGGTGCGATCGATGCCGCGCCGCGGCGCAGCGCCCCGCGCGCGAAGCCATCGCACAGCACCAGCTGACTCACGCGCTGCGGATGGCGCGCCGCATAGGCGATCGCGATCGCCCCGCCCTGCGACATGCCCAGCAACGCAAAGCGCTCCAGCCCGGCCGCGTCGACCACGGCTTCCAGGTCGTGCACCAGGTCGTCCAGCGCGAGTGCCGGCGTGTCGCGGTCCGACAGCCCGCAACCGCGCGAGTCGTAGCGCAGCAAGCGCCAGTGCGCACTCAAGGCTTCGATCCACGGACCCCACACCGGCGTCTGCCAGTCCCACTGCACGTGCGTCATCCAGTGCGCGGTGCGCACCAGCGGGCACGACGGCAAGGCCTCGCCGATCGAAGGACACGTTGTGCGCTTGAGCTGAGACGATCAAGCCGGCGGCCAATGCCGGTCGAACACGGGCTTCAAGCGTGGGTGCTGCTCGATGCGCGTCAGCAGTTCGGAGAATGCCGGCCGCGCATCACGCAGATGCGCGCGCGAGCCCGACCATTTGCTGACGACGCAGGCCAGCAGATCGAGCGCAGACGGCTCGGTGCCACCGAGGAAAGGCGTGGCCGGGAAGGTATCGGCAAACATGTCCCACAGCGCGTGCAATCGAACGCGCGATCCCTTGTTCATCTGGGCCCGCACCGCATCGTCCGGCTTGTCGCACCAGCGCTCGGGAAAATCGATGATGCCGATCGTCGCGTAGCAATTTGCCGCGATGTAGGCGAGGCCGCGGATCGCTTGCGCGCGCGCTGCCGCGTCACTCGCCAGGAGGCTG
>VBCQ01000490.1 GCA_005882155.1 Betaproteobacteria bacterium | reverse complement strand
CGTTCGAGACCAGGACGTTGATAGGCTGGGTGTGGAAGCGCAGTAATGCGTTAAGCTAACCAGTACTAATTGCTCGTGAGGCTTGACCCTATAACTTTGACGGTCCAAGTAATACACTGGACACACGTCGAAGTTGAGTCAATGCATGTTATGCCGCTCTTCAACGAAGTTTGAAGGCGCAATCAAGAATCTGATTTTTCGACTCTGCGAATTGGCTGCCTTGATCAGATCAAGACAGTGATCGGTTAAGCCTGATGACCATAGCGAGGTGGTCCCACTCCTTCCCATCCCGAACAGGACAGTGAAACGCCTCAGCGCCGATGATAGTGCGGGTACCCGTGTGAAAGTAGGACATTGTCAGGCTATTAATGAGAAAGCCCCCGTCATACCGACGGGGGCTTTTTTCTTTGCAGACCGATTCTTAGCCGCGCAATTCGCGTCGCAGAATTTTGCCGACGTTCGACTTCGGCAAGTCGTCTCGAAACTCAATGTACTTGGGACGCTTGTACGCAGTGAAGTTTTCCTTGCAGTACTTGGACAGATCTTCCTCTGCCAACGCTGGGTCCTTTCTGACCACGAAGAGCTTGACGGCTTCACCGGAGTTGGCGTCGGCCACCCCGATCGCTGCGCACTCGAGGACGCCCGGGTGCAGGTTGATCACCTGCTCGAGCTCGTTGGGGTACACGTTGAAGCCCGACACTAGGATCATGTCCTTCTTTCGATCGACGATGCGGAAGTACCCGCGCTCGTCCATCACGCCGACGTCGCCGGACTTGAAGAACCCATCGGCCGTCATGCATTTGGCCGTTTCGTCGGGCCGGTTCCAGTAGCCCGCCATAACCTGCGGGCCGCGAATGCAAATTTCGCCGGGCTCGCCCATCGACACCTCGCGCCCATCGTCGTCGCGAATGCTTATATCGGTCGATGGCAGAGGCAGGCCGATGGTTCCGCTGAACTCTGTCAAGTCCGGCCGGTTCACCGTCGCAGCCGGCGAGGTCTCAGACAAGCCGTAACCTTCAATCACCGGACAACCGGTAATCTTCAACCACTTCGCCGCGGTCGCCTGCTGTACCGCCATGCCGCCGCCGTTGGAAATCACCAGTTCTGAAAAATCGATACGCCCGAAATCGGGTTCGTTGGCCAGCGCATTGAACAACGTGTTGACCGCCGGGAACATGTGGATGCGATGACTGCGCAGCGCCTTGATGAAATTCGGGATGTCGCGCGGATTCGGAATCAGTATGTTCATCATTCCACGCCGAGCGCCGAACAGATAGCAGGCCGTCAGAGCGAAGATGTGATACAGCGGCAACGCGCAGACCGCGGTGATTTGCTTGTCGCCGAGCTTGTCGAGCATCGGCCTGAACCACTCCTCGGACTGAATGATGTTGGCTACCACATTGCGGTGGAGCAACGTGGCGCCCTTCGACACTCCGGTGGTTCCGCCGGTGTACTGCAGGAACGCAACATCGTCCGGTCCAACGTCGGCGCGACGCAGACTCATGCGAGTCCCATCGGCAACGGCCATATTGAATCGCGTCACTGTGCGACCTTCGTCGAGCGGCAGCGAAAAAGGGGGTACCAGCTTGCGAACGTGACGCACGACAAAATTGACGAGCTGCCCCTTCCAGAAACCGAGCATATCGCCCATCGATGCGATCACGACATGCCGAACCGGCGTCTTGTCGATGACGTCTTCCAGCGTCTTGGCGAAGTTCTCCAGCACGATGATTGCCTCAGCGCCCGAGTCTGCGAGCTGGTACTCGAGCTCGCGGGCGGTGTACAGAGGATTGACGTTGACGACGGTGTAGCCAGCGCGCAGCACCGCGGCGATGGCGACCATGTATTGCGGCAGATTGGGCATCATCAACGCGATGCGGGTTCCTTTTGCGAATCCTTTCGTCTGCAGCCACGCGCCGAGTGCCGAGGACATGTCGTCGATCGTGCGGCACTTGATTCGCTGATCCATGCAGCACGCCGCATCGCGATTGGCAAACTTGCGGAACGATTGCTCCAGCAGGTCGACCAGAGACGCATCACGCGGCACGTCGATCTCATGAGCGACGCCGGCGGGATAGCTCTTCAGCCAAGGTTTCGCGACAGCTTGCAACACGGCTTCTCCATGGATGGGTACAGCGCCGTATGGTCGCCGCGACCCTGGCTCATCGCTACGGTAATTGTCCTAGCGCAATGTCACCGAGGTGTCTCGCGCCATCTGCGCTGTCGGTACTGGCGGCGAATAGCGATCGCGCAAGCTCGCGCTCACGCTGGCCAACGGTCGAGAGAAAAGCGTGAGCGCCATGCATCGCCTTGAAGGTATCGAAGCCAGTCTCCAGAAAGCGCTGCAGCTCGCCGAGCCCGGCAGCTTGGGCCGGGCCGCGCATCAGCCGCAAGGTGTTGCGCACGAAGGCATTGCGGGTCAACCGGTCTAGCGACTCACCGACTGCAATCGTCAATGCGATCTGCCTTTCGCGCGACTCCGCGCGGCCGGTCGCCTGCCAAGCGAGGGTGTATGCGAGGGCATCCACATCCGATGACGCTAAGTGCGATGCCGTTTCGCTGTCGAGCATTTCCGACAGCGCGTGCAGCTCGGCGAGCGTGTCGACTGTGGCCACGATGTCATGCGGAAACAAGCGCACGAGGGCTGGCACGACGCGGACGAACTGTGCATCGCGCTCGGT
>VBCQ01000489.1 GCA_005882155.1 Betaproteobacteria bacterium | reverse complement strand
CGCCCTGAGCCTGTCGAAGGGCCGGCATCGCTGCGCACGGGGCTTCCTTCGACAGGCTCAGGACGATCGGAAATGCAAGCTCAGCCCGAACGGATCACTCAACAGTGCTGTTCCTAACCGCATTGCCCCACATACCCGCACGCCGTACAAAAGTCGCACCCATCCCTGTGAATCAGCGTCGCATTCCCGCACTCCGGGCAGGCGCGGCCGGCGAGCGTCGTCGACGCAGCCGCATCGCGCGGCGCGTCTAGCACGCCCATCTCGCGCAGCGGAAAGCCGTCCTCATCGAGCACGCCGAGCATCGCGTAGCGGTGGATGATCAGCCGCGCCAAATACGCGACCGTCGACGGCCAGGTCTGCTGGCGCCGCTCGCCGTGCGGCAGGCCCGGAACGAAGGCCATGAAGTGGCCCAGCGGCTCGGCGTAGTTGAGCAGTTTGCGCAGCTTCATTCCTATCCACGCCGGGTCGATGACGCGCATGTCCAGTGACAGCAAGCGCGCCAGGCCGTCGAGCGCGCGCGGGTAGTTGCCGGAGAAACCGACCGCGCACGGCCGCGTGAACGCCGCTCCTTCGGGACCCGGCAAGGTCACTTCCTTCAGGGTCAGCGTGAACGACTCGCCGGTGGCCGGATTGTCGACATCGACGGCCCACGCGAGCGTCCCCGACGGCCCGGTGTGCGGCTCGTCGCGGCTGAACATCGCGTCGATCACCGGGGTCGGCGCGCTCTGGCCGGCGCGCGGGAGCGCCTTCAATTGCTCGCAGCGCCAACGCACGACCGCCGCGGTCGCGGCGACGACGCCGGGGAACAAGCGTCGCTCGCCGTGCGGCGGGAACGGCATCTCGAACGCGCGCTCTTCGGCGACCGTGGCCAGCGCATCGAGCTTGAGCTGCAGCCACGCCGGGTCGTTGGCGCGCAAGTCCATCGACAAGGTCTTGGCCAGCGCACCGAGCCCGCGCGGCTGCTCGGCCCCGTTGACCCAGACCTCGAACGGCTGCGGCGCGCCGCCGTCTTCGCGTGCGAGTTCGCCGACGAAGAGCGCGAAATCACCGAACGGGTGATGAACCATGAAGGTCCACGCCGGGTTGCCGCCGGGCAGCTCGGGGCGGCCCGGCCAGCGCAGCGACGACAGCACCGGCGCCGGCAGGCGGTCGAGCGCGAGGCGCCGGTTCGCGTCCGCAATCTGCAGCGGCGCGGCCTCGTTGCGCTGCACACTCAGCACCGCGCCGAGCACGATGTTCGGCCGGTACGTCGCGAGGCCCTTCAGCCCCGACTGCCAGGCTTCGAGATAGAGGTTCTGGAAGTCGGCATACGGATAGTCGGCCGGCACGTTGACGGTCTTCGAGATCGACGTGTCGATGAACGGCGCGACCGCAGCGACCATCGTCTCGTGCGCCTGCGCGCTCATCTCGAGCGCAGTGACGAAGGCCGGCGTCAGCGGCGTGTCCGCGCCCTTCAGATGCCGATACAGACGCCAGGCATGATCTTCGACCGCGTACTCCTTGAAGTCGCCGTCGGGCATGCGCTTCTTGCGCGTGTAGGCCCAGCTGAACGCCGGCTCGATGCCATTGCTCGCGTTGTCGGCGAAGGCGAGGCTGATGGTGCCGGTCGGCGCGATCGACAGCAGATGCGAGTTGCGCAGGCCGTGCGCGCGGATGCGGTCCTTCAAGGCTTGCGGCAGGCGCGATGCGAAGTTGTTGCCGCTCAGAAAGAGATCGGCGTTGAACAGCGGAAACGCACCGCGCTCGCGCGCAAGCTCGATCGACGCGTCGTAGGCGGCGTCGCGCAGTGTCTGCGCGATGCGCCGCGCCATCGCGAGCGCCTCCGGCGTGTCGTAGCGCAGCCCGAGCATCGCGAGCGCATCGCCGAGCCCCGTGAAGCCGAGGCCCACGCGGCGCTTGCGGCGCGCTTCGTCGTGCTGTTGCGGCAGCGGCCATACCGTCACGTCGAGCACGTTGTCGAGCATGCGAACGGCGACGCGCGCGAGATTCGCGAAACCCGCATCGTCGAAGCGCGCGTGCTCGTCGAACGAGTCGACGACGAAGCGCGTCAGGTCGATCGAGCCGAGGCAGCAACAGCCATAGGGGGGCAATGGCTGCTCGCCACACGGATTGGTCGCAGCGATCGTCTCGCAATACGACAGGTTGTTGTCGCGGTTGATCGCGTCGAGGAACAGCACGCCGGGCTCGGCGTGGTCATAGGTCGATCGCATGATCTGGTCCCACAGCTCGCGCGCACGCCGCTTGCGATAGACCCATAGCGCTGCACCATCGGCCAAGCGGCGCTGGTACGCGCCGGCGGCTTTTTGCGCGCGGCCGGGCTCGGCGCGATGCACGAGCTCGATCTCGGCGTCGGCCTGCACCGCTTCCATGAACGCGTCGGTCACGCCGACCGAGATGTTGAAGTTGCGCAGGTCGCCTTCGTCCTTCGCGTGGATGAACTCCTCGATGTCCGGGTGGTCGCAGCGCAGCACCCCCATCTGCGCGCCGCGCCGCGCGCCGGCCGACTCGACCGTCTCGCAGGAGCGATCGAACACGCGCATGTAGCTGACCGGCCCCGACGCGCTGCTCTGCGTCGAGCCGACCCACGCGCCGCGCGGGCGAATGCGCGAGAAGTCGTAGCCGACGCCGCCGCCGCGACGCATCGTCTCGGCCGCTTCGGTCAGCGCGGTGTAGATGCCGGGGTGTCCATCGTCGACATGCGAGATCGAGTCGCCGACCGGCTGTACGAAGCAGTTGATCAGCGTTGCCGACATGTCGGTGCCGGCGGCCGATTGAATTCGCCCGGCCGGAATGAAGCCCTGCTGCAGCGCGTCGGCGAAGCGCTCGGCCCACAGCGCACGCTGCTCCGGCAGCTCGGCTTGAGCGAGGGCACGCGCGACGCGCTGATGCACCGCGGCGATCGTTCGCTCATCACCCTTCGCGTATTTTTCCAGCAGCACTTCTTCGCTGATGGCTTGAGCGGGAAGGTTGGCCGCGGTATGAACGGCGTGGTTGGCGATGTCTTGCATGGCTGCCAAGTTACCGCGATGACGCTCGAGCGTGTTTGACGCCGGTCACTGCCCACGCCAGGCTCAGGGTCGAAGTGCTAGCCAAACCGTTCGGGCTGAGGTATCGAAGCCAGAACCCGATCGTCCTGAGGTATCGAAGGATCGGGCTGAGGTATCGAAGCCTTCGCGCAGCCCTTCGATACCTCAGGGCGAACGGGGCGGGGTCAGCGCGATCTCAGCGCTCGCGCCCCGCATGACGCAGCACTTGCGTCACCGGCTCGAGCAGGTACTGCAGCGGCGTGCGTTGCTCGCCGCGGATGTAGACCTCGGCGGGCATGCCGGCTTGCAGCTTGACGCCGTCGGCCTGACCGAGCGACGCTTGATCGGCCTCGACCAACGCGACGTAGTACGGCTGACCGGTCGCGCGGTCGACGCTGCGGTCGGCCGCAACGTAGAACACCTTGCCGTCGACCATTCGCGTCGTGCGGTACTTGAATGCGGTGAAGCGGATCTCGGCGCCTTGGCCTTGCTGCACGCGGCTCACGTCCTCGGTGCGGATGCGCGCTTCGATGACGAGCCGTGGATTCGCCGGCACGATGTCGGCGATCGTCTCGCGCGGCGGCACGACCGCCCCCGGCGTCGCGTAGTGCAGGTTCAGCACCTCGCCGGCCGCAGGCGCGGTGATCACCTGGCGCGACGCCGCATCGCCGGCTTTGCGCTGCTCCTGCTGGATCTCGGAGACGCGCGCCGCGGCGACCTTCAGCTGGTCGCTCGCCTGCTGACGGTAGTCGCCTTGCAAGCTCTTGATGCGCAAGTCGGTGTCGATCATCCGCTGCTCGGCGCGCGCCGCTTCGGATCGCTTCTCGGCCAGCTTCACGCCGTAGTCGGCGACGCTCGCTTCGAGCTGCGAAATGCGCGTCGACGAAATGAAGCCGTCGTTGAGCAGGCGCCGATTGGTCTCGAGCTCGTCTTTCTGATGCTTCAGCGATTCGCCCGCCTGGTCGATTTGCGTGCGCAGCGCGACGCTCTCTTGAATGATCTTCTCGCGCTGCGAACGCAACAGCGCGGTCTGCCCTTGCAACGCATCGCGCCGCGCGTCGAACAGCGCTCGCTCCTTGGCGAGTTGCTCGGCAAGTCGCGGGTCGGCCTTCGCGGCAGCAAGCAGATCGCCGGCGAAGCGGATCGCGCTCGCCCCGAGCTGCTCGGCCTCGAGCCGCGCGAGGCCGGCGCGTTCGCTCAGCACGCGGTAGTTGAGGCGATTGACATCGGCCGCGACGCCGACGTCGCCGAGCACCAGCAGCGTTTCGCCGGCGGCCACATGCTGGCCGTCGCGCACCCTCACCTCTTGCACGATGCCGCCTTCAGCGTGCTGCACCGGCAGGCGGTCGAGGTCGACCTTGACGAAGGACTGCGCGACGACCGCCGACGAGAGCGGCGCGAACGCGAGCCAGCCGAAGACCGGCAGCAAGCCGAGCAGCACGACGATGCGGCCCCAGCGCGTCAATGCATGCGCCTCCGCGAGATGCGGCGCGAGGTGAACGTCGTCCGCAAGCAGGGTTGACGCGCTGCTCATTGGGCATCCTCCGTGCTGCGCACTCCGGAATTCGCCTTGGGAGCGGCCCGGCGGCTCATGACTGCCCCCGTGCATCGGCCGTGGCCGCGCCAACCGGAACCGGACGCGGCATCGCGACGACTTGCGCCCCCGCCTGAGCCGGGTGCTGCAGCGCGTGCATCACATCGGCCGTGGTGCCCCAGTGCTGGACCTTGCCGGCATCAAGCACGAGCATCTTGTCGACATGCTGGATCAGGTTGGTGCGGTGCGTGACGACGACGACCGTCGTGTTGCCGCGCAGTGCCTTCAGCGTCTCGGCGAGCGCGAGCTCGCCGGCGCCATCGAGGTTGGAATTGGGCTCGTCAAGAATCACCAGCCGGGGCTCGCCGTACAGCGCACGTGCGACCGCGATGCGCTGGCGCTGACCCGGCGACAGCGTCGCGCCGATCATGTCGACCGGCGTGTCGTAGCCCTCGGGCAGCGACAGGATCAGCTCATGCACATGGGCGCGCTGCGCCGCCTGAACGACCTTCTGCGAATCGACATCGGCGAGGCGCGCGATGTTCTCGGCGACGGTGCCGGGAAACAGCTCGACGTCTTGCGGCACGTAGCCGAGCCACGGCCCGAGCTCCTCGCGCGGCCACTGGTTCAGGTCGGCCTGGTCGAGCCGCACGGTGCCCGCAGTCGGCTTCCACACGCCGGTAAGCAAGCGCACCAGCGTCGACTTGCCGGCGCCGCTCGGGCCGATGATCGCCAGCGCTTCGCCGGCATTCAGATCCAGCGACACGTTCGAAAGAATGGTTCGATCGCTGCCGGCGGGGCGGAAGAACAAGCCGCTCGCCTGCAAGTCGCCGCGCGGCGCAGGCAGCGCCATGCGCTGCGGCTGCGCGGCAGCGCCGGCGAGCAGCTCGCTCAAGCGGCGATACGCCGCGCGCCCTTCGGCCAGCACGCGCCAGCTGCCGACGATAAGCTCCACCGGCGCGAGTGCGCGGCCGAGCAGCGTCGTGGTCGCGATCATCACGCCGGCCGTTGCTTCGCCGCTGATGACGAGATAGGCGCCGAGCGCGAGGATCATCACCTGCACGGCTTGGCGCACCGCGCGCGTCGCCGCCGCCATCGCCACCGTCTTGCTCGCGGTGGGCCGCTGCAGCGCCGATACCTCGGCGTTCTTCGACCGCCAGCGCTCGACCAGCGCAGCGCCCATGCCGAGCGTCTGCGCGACCTCGGCGTTCTGCAGCGACGCTTCGAGATAGCGCGTCGCCCCGGCGGCCGACTTCTGCAAGGCTTCGATGTCGCGCCGCGTGACGAAGTCCGTCGTCACGGCGAGCACCAGCATCGTGACCGCGGCAATCGACGCCGCGACGCCGAGCCACGGATGCGCGAGCCAGATCACGGCGACGTAGACGATCGCCCACGGCGCGTCGAACATCGCGAGCAGTCCTTGTGCCGAGAACAAGCCCCGCAAGGTCGCGACATCACGCAGGCCTTCAGATTGAACGCGGCCGCTGCGCTGCGCACCTTGCGCGATGACGATCCTCGCGACGGTCGGAGACAGCGACTCCGAAACGAGGTTGCCGATCACG
>VBCQ01000488.1 GCA_005882155.1 Betaproteobacteria bacterium | reverse complement strand
GATTTGTCATCGGCCGTGATTGTGCCGCGAGACCGCGACCGTTCAGTGGCGGCGTTGCGAGTTGACGAGGCGTGTGCCACACAACACGTCGTGCAGAAACTGGCGCTGCGGATGCACCCACGACACCGCGGCGTAGGCGAGCAAATAGCCGAGCACAACCGCAAACGTGCCGCCGCCGCCAAGCACGCGAACGCCGACGCCTGCGACCACTGCCAACGGCGGTAGGAACCACAGCCACGCTGCGAGGTAGCGGAGGAAAGCCCGACCCTGACTCAGCGCTCGGCCGTCATGGGTCACCACGCGGATATGCCAGGTCTTCATCGCCAGTGTCTGGCCGCCATGCGACCAGAACCAGACGAAGTAGATGCCGAGCACGACGAACAGAAAGGCCATGCCCGCTTCGCGCAACTGCAGCGCGTGCTTCTGTTGGGTGAGGCTCGCGAACAAGTAGTCGGCGATGACGAGCACGCCAAAAAGCAGTACGCCTTCGTAGGTGAAGCAGGCGAGCCGCCTTCGCAGGCTGGGCGTTTCGAGCGGTTCGCTGACGGACGTGGGCGCCGCGGCGCTCATGGCCGCTGCACAGGGGCAGATGCGCCGGCGGCGTGCTTCGCCGCCGCTCCTTGCGCGCCGCGCTGCGGCAGCAGCGTTGTGCGGTCGACGAACTCCGGCGTCGCGGCAATCTTCGGCAAGCCGGTCTGCTGGTGCGCTGGCGGCGCGGGCCGCTTGGACATCAGCGTCGTCGTAGCGCCTGGCTGGGCTTGCACGACAGTCGGTGCCACGGGCTTGGGTTGCGCGCCGAAGGTCGGGTTGGGAACGATGTTCGACTTGGCCTGGGCTGATGCGCCATTGGCTCGATCAGCGCGATCGACTCTGGGCCCAGCCGGCCGAGACGCCGGCGGCGGAGGCGGCACGGCCTTCGCGGCGAGCTGGCGCTTTTGCTCCGCCGACAGCGCCTGGTAGGCCTCCCACTGCGCCTGCCGGTCTTGCGGCGGAACCTGCTTTGATTCCTGGAAGCCGATGCGCGCGCGCCCGCGTTGCTCGGGTGACAGGCGTGACCACTCGGTCATTCGCGCTTCGACGCGCGCGCGCTCGTCGCTCGGCATGCCCGGCATCTTGCGAGCGATCTCGATCCACTTCTGCTTGCGATCGGGGTCGATCTCGGACCAATCGCGCTCCAGCGGCTTCAGCGTGGCGCGCTGATTCGGTGTCAGCTCGGACCACTTCGGACCGGCCTCGGTGGCCTTCGATTTGACTGCCGGACCGGCGATCGATTGCGCCACGCTGGCCAGCGGCAAGGCCAAGACCATCGTGACCAGCAGGGCCGCGCCCACGCCGGCGAGGCGAGCGAGCAAGTAGGAAGAACAGCGGCGCCGCATGGCCAGCCGCCCTTACTCGCGCGGCGCTTTGAGAAACTCGACGAAGCCCGGGTCGCTGTACGCGGCGGGCGGCAGGTCGTCGGCCAGCAGAGCGGCATCGATTTCGGCAGCAGCCGAGATCTGCGCATTGACATGCGAATGCTGAATCAGCACGAAGCCGAAGACGAGGACCACGACGGGCACGGCGGACGCGAGCTTGAGCCACCAGCTCGACCCCGGGCCGGCCGACGCCACGAGGGTCGCGGCGCCGGCGCCGGACGCTTGCACGCTCGCCGCGACCTCGAGGCGCTTGGCGAGGCGCGCTCGTTGCAGCGCCTGATCGCGCGCGACCCGAAGGCGCTCGCTGATGTCGTGCGGAAGTTCACGCGCGCCTTCACTCAAGCGGGCGGTGACTCGCAATGCGAAGCGTGCCTGGAGAGCGTCCAGACCGCCGGTGGAGAAGTTCGAGTTCTGATTCTTCATGGCTGGATTCCCTTTGCCTTGAGGGCCTTTGCCAAGGCATGCACGGCGCGCGAGCAATGCGTCTTGACGCTTCCCTCCGAACAGCCCATGGACGCGGCCGTCTCGGCGACATCGAGTTCTTCCCAGTAACGCAACAGGAAGGCCTCGCGTTGACGAGCCGGCAATCGTTCCACCTCGGCTTCGATCGCTAGCAGGATCTGAGCCCGAGACACCGAGTCGGACGCGCTCTCCGACGCCGTGGATCCGTCGAGCGCTTCCAAAGTTTCGAGAATGTCGAAGTCGCCGTCGTCGCCGGCGGATTCGAAATCGGAGAAATTCTTCAGCAGCGCATTGCGCACTTTCTGCCGCCGAAACCAGTCCATCGTCGCGTTGGACAGGATGCGCTGGAACACCAGCGGCAGCTCGGCGGGCGGCCGGTCGCCGTATTTCTCGGCAAGCCGGATCATCGCGTCCTGAACGATGTCCAGCGCGGCTTCGTCGTCGCGAACGGCGTACATGGCGCGCTTGAATGCCCGCTTTTCGACGCTCTTGAGAAAGTCGGAGAGTTCTTTTTCGGATGCCAAGGGAGAGGCGGCTCGCAAAGACGGGCGCGATTATCTCACCGCACTGCGCTGGCACTTGGCGCGCACGATCTCATGCGCAAACCGGTGCCATAATGCTGCTTTGCACAACAGTTTGGTCACTGGCTGGCGTCCAACCCAGGGCGCCATGTTTTTTGACCGCGCAGGTACCACACCCGCTTCATAAGAGCGCGGAGAGGTGCACCGATGGTTTTTCGTCAGAGAAATTCGCAAAGGTTCAACATGGATATGTCTGCCGCGGAAGTCAAGCGTGCCGCTTCGGCACAACCGCACCCCTCCTCATCGTCAGAGCCGAACGGCTCTGAAATCCTCGTCCGCTGTCTTCAGGCCGAAGGCGTCAAGTACCTCTGGGGCTACCCCGGCGGCGCGGTCCTCTACATCTACGACGCGCTGTACAAGCAGGACAGCATCGAACACGTGCTGGTACGCCATGAGCAGGCAGCCGTTCACGCGGCCGACGGCTATGCGCGCGCGACCGGCGACGTCGGCGTGGCGCTCGTTACGTCGGGCCCCGGCGTGACGAATGCGGTGACCGGGATCGCGACCGCGTACATGGACTCGATCCCGATGGTGATCATCACCGGGCAGGTGCCGACGCCGGCGATCGGCCTCGACGCATTCCAGGAATGCGACACGGTCGGCATCACGCGTCCCGTCGTCAAGCACAACTTCCTCGTGAAGGACGTGCGTGATTTAGCGATGACGATGAAGAAGGCGTTCCACATCGCGCGCACCGGTCGACCGGGGCCGGTGGTCGTCGACATCCCGAAGGACGTGTCGCTGAAGACGGCGCCGTACCACTATCCGGCCACGATCGAAATGCGTTCGTACAACCCGGTGCGCAAAGGCCATGGCGGGCAGATTCGCAAGGCAGTGCAGCTGCTGCTCAACGCCAAGCGGCCGTACATCTACACCGGCGGCGGCGTGATTCTCGGCAACGCATCGGCCGAGCTGCGCGAGCTCGTCAACCTGCTCGGCTACCCATGCACGAACACGCTGATGGGCCTGGGTGCGATGGCGGCCAGCGACCCGAAGTTCCTTGGCATGCTCGGCATGCACGGCACCTACGAAGCCAACATGACGATGCAGCACTGCGACGTGTTGCTCGCGGTCGGCGCGCGCTTCGACGACCGCGTGATCGGCAACCCGAAGCACTTCTCGTCGGTCGAGCGCAAGATCGTTCACATCGACATCGACCCGTCGAGCATCAGCAAGCGGGTCAAGGTCGACATCCCGATCGTCGGTGATGTGAAAGACGTTCTGCAGGAGCTGATCGCGCAGATCAAGGACGCTCAAGCCAGGCCCGACGTGACGTCGCTCTCGGCGTGGTGGGGGCAGATCAATGAGTGGCGCAAGCGCGAGTGCCTGCGCTACAAGAACAGCAGCGAAGTCATCAAGCCGCAGTACGTGATCGAGAAGCTGTGGGAGCTGACGAAGAACCGCGACACCTACATCACCTCCGACGTTGGCCAGCATCAGATGTGGGCCGCGCAGTACTACCGCTTCGAAGATCCGCGCCGCTGGATCAATTCGGGCGGCCTCGGCACGATGGGCGTCGGCTTGCCGTATGCAATGGGCATCAAGCTCGCGAAGCCCCAGTCGGACGTGTTCTGCGTCACCGGCGAAGGCTCGATCCAGATGTGCATCCAGGAGCTGTCGACCTGCCTGCAGTACAAGACGGCGGTGAAGATCGTGTCGCTGAACAACCGCTACCTCGGCATGGTGCGGCAATGGCAGCAGATCGACTACGGCGGCCGCTACTCGCACAGCTACATGGACGCGCTGCCCGACTTCGTCAAGCTCGCCGAAGCCTACGGCCACGTCGGGCTGCTGGTCGAGAAGCCGGGCGATGTCGAGCCGGCATTGCGCGAAGCCATCAAGCTGAAAGACCGCACCGTATTCCTCGACGTGCGCACCGACCCGACGGAGAACGTTTGGCCGATGGTGCAGGCCGGGAAGGGCATCACGGAGATGCTGCTGGGGTCCGAAGACCTGTGACGCGCTGAACGCCGGCAAGGGGTGGCTCGTTACCGCGGCCACCCAGGCGCCGGCGCGATGCGCGAATCAGCTTCGGCAGATCGACTTATCTATTCATCGAACAGCGTGGCCAAGGGCCGTCGGTTACCGCCGCCGGTCTGAAGAGCGCGCTCCACGACACATGAAACACATCATTGCCTTGCTGCTCGAAAACGAGCCCGGCGCCTTGTCGCGCGTGGTCGGATTGTTTTCCGCCCGCGGCTACAACATCGAAAGCCTGACGGTCGCGCCGACCGAAGACGCTTCGCTGTCGCGCATGACGATCGTCACCACCGGTTCCGACGACGTGATCGAGCAGATCACCAAGCACCTGAATCGGCTGATCGAAGTGGTCAAGGTCGTCGACCTGACCGAAGGCTCGTTCACCGAGCGCGAGCTGATGCTGATCAAGGTGCGCGCCGTCGGCAAGGAGCGCGAGGAGATGAAGCGCATGGCCGATATTTTTCGCGGGCGCATCATTGACGTGACCGAGAAGAGCTACACCATCGAACTGACAGGCGACGCGGGCAAACTCGATGCTTTTCTGGAAGCCATCGACCGCGCCGCCATTTTGGAAACCGTGCGCACCGGCACCAGCGGGATCGGTCGCGGCGAGCGCATTCTGCGCGTTTGAACATCGACCCGCGAATTGAAGGATTGAAGGAGAAAGCAATGAAGGTTTATTACGACAAGGACGCCGATCTGAGCCTGGTGAAAGGCAAGAACGTCACGATCATCGGCTACGGCTCGCAAGGCCATGCGCATGCGCAGAACCTGAACGACAGCGGCGTGAAAGTCACTGTCGGCCTGCGCCGCGGCGGCGCCTCGTGGTCCAAGGCCGAGACGGCCGGCTTGAGGGTCGCAGAGATCGCCGAGGCGGTGAAGTCGGCTGATGTCGTGATGATCCTGTTGCCCGACGAGCAGATCGCCGCGGTCTACAAGAGCGAAGTCGAGCCGAACATCAAGCAAGGCGCGTCGCTCGCCTTCGCCCATGGCTTCAACGTGCACTACGGTCAGGTCGTGCCGCGCGCCGATCTCGACGTGTGGATGGTCGCGCCGAAGGCGCCCGGCCATACCGTGCGCTCGACCTACACGCAAGGCGGCGGCGTGCCGCACCTGATCGCCGTCTATGCCGACAAGACCGGCCGCGCGCGCGATCTCGCGCTGAGCTACGCGGCGGCCAACGGCGGCGGCAAGGCCGGCATCATCGAGACCAATTTCCGCGAGGAGACCGAGACCGACCTGTTCGGCGAGCAGGCGGTGCTGTGTGGCGGCGCAGTCGAGTTGATCAAGGCCGGCTTCGAGACGCTGACCGAAGCGGGCTATGCGCCGGAAATGGCGTACTTCGAGTGCCTGCACGAACTGAAGCTGATCGTCGACCTGATCTACGAAGGCGGCATCGCCAACATGAACTACTCGATCTCGAACAACGCCGAATACGGTGAGTACGTGACCGGGCCGAAGATCGTCACCGAAGCGACGAAGCAGGCGATGCGCCAGGCGCTGAAGGACATTCAATCCGGCGAATACGCGAAGAGCTTCATCATCGAGAACCGCGCCGGCGCGCCGACGCTGCTGTCGCGCCGTCGCCTCACGTCGGAGCACCAGATCGAGGTGGTCGGCGAGAAGCTGCGCGCGATGATGCCGTGGATCAAGAAGAACCGTCTGGTGGATCAGTCGAAAAACTGAATTCGAACTCGTGATGGACATGCACGACGGCGCCGACGCAGTTGCGGACCACGACGAGGCGCCAGCCCGGCCGCGCCGCAAGGGCGTCTACATCCTGCCCAACCTGTTCACGCTGGCGGCGCTGTTCGGCGGCTTCTACGCCATCGTGATGGCGATGAACAGCCAGTTCGAGAACGCTGCCTGGGGGATCATGGCGGCGATGGTGCTCGACAGCCTCGACGGTCGCGTGGCGCGCATGACGAACACGCAGAGCACGTTCGGCGAGCAGATGGACAGCTTGTCGGACATGGTGTCGTTCGGCGCCGCGCCGGCGCTGATCGTTTACGAATGGGCGCTGACGGGCCTGGGCAAGCTCGGCTGGATTGCGGCCTTCGTCTACTGCTCATGCGCGGCACTGCGCCTCGCGCGCTTCAACACCAATCTCGCGGTGGTCGACAAGCGTTTCTTTCAAGGACTGCCGAGCCCCGCGGCGGCAGCGCTGGTCGTCGGCTTCATCTGGCTGATGGACAACCAAGGTTTCCAAGGGGGATACGAGGGACCTTGGCTCGAATGGACCGCGTTCGGCTTCACGCTGTATGCGGGGCTGACGATGGTCACCAACATTCCGTTCTACAGCTTCAAGGACGTGAGCTTCAAGCGCTCGGTGCCGTTCATCGTCATCGTGGCGATCGCGCTCGGCATCGCGTTCATCACCTTGCATCCGCCCCTCGTGCTGTTCGGCCTGTTCGTCGTCTACGGCACCTCGGGCTACGGCGTCTATGTGTGGAAGCGCGTGAAGGGCAAGCCGGTCAGCGTCATCGCCACGTCGACCGACGAGCCCGATGAGCAGGGCCTGCATCAGTGAGCATGTGCATGCTATATTTCCGCCCATGACGTTCAGGTCCGCGACCACGCTACTGCTTCTTCTAGGAGAGCCACGGGTTCGCTGATCGTCCACGTCCAAACGTTTTCGTCTCAACGGCCCGTATGCAACCAGCAGCGGGCCGTTTTGTTTTTCCTCTGCGAATGCTGGTTGCAAAACATGACTCACCGAGGATCGCCATGTTGAAGCAACCGAATACCAAATACCGTGCCTTCGCACCGATTGCCTTGCGCGATCGCAGCTGGCCCGACGCGCAGCTGACGCGCGCGCCGCTGTGGTGCAGCGTCGATCTGCGCGACGGCAACCAGGCGCTGATCGAGCCGATGGACGGCGCGCGCAAGCTGCGAATGTTCCAGATGCTCGTGCGCGTCGGCTTCAAGGAGATCGAGGTCGGATTTCCATCGGCATCGCAGACCGAGTTCGATTTCATCCGCATGCTGATCGAGCAGGACCTGGTGCCCGACGGTGTGACGATCCAGGTGCTGACGCAAGCGCGCGGCGAGCTGATCGCGCGCACCTTCGAGTCGCTGCGCGGCGCCAAGCGCGTGATCGTCCACCTCTATAACGCGACCTCGCCAGTGATGCGCAACGTGGTGCTGGGAATGGACGAAGACGGCATCGTCGAGCTGGCCGTGTCGCATGCGCGGATGGTCAAGCGCCTTGCGGACGAGCAGCCGCAGACCGACTTTCGCTTCGAGTATTCGCCGGAAATGTTCTCGGGCACCGAGCTCGAATTTTCCAAGCGCGTCGTCGATGCGGTGACCGAGGCCTGGCACCCGACGTCCGAGCGAAAGTGCGTGATCAATCTGCCCTCGACGGTCGAGCATTCGACGCCCAACATCTTCGCCGACATGATCGAGTGGATGCATCGCCACGTGGCGCGCCGCGACAGCATCGTGCTGTCGGTCCATCCGCACAACGACCGCGGCACCGCCACGGCAGCCGGCGAGTTCGCGTTGATGGCCGGTGCCGACCGCATCGAAGGCTGTCTGTTCGGCAACGGCGAGCGCACCGGCAACGTCGACCTCGTCAACATCGCGCTGAACCTGTACACCCAAGGCGTCGCGCCGGGCCTGGATTTCTCCGACATCGACGAGGTGCGCCGCTGTGTCGAGCACTGCAATCAGTTGCCGCTTCACCCGCGGCATCCGTACGCCGGCGACCTGGTCTACACCTCGTTCTCTGGCTCGCATCAGGACGCTATCAAGAAAGCCTTTGCGGCGCGGCGCGACGGTGATGTCTGGGACATGCCCTATTTGCCGATCGACCCGAAGGACGTCGGCCGCAGCTATGACGCGGTGATTCGCGTCAACAGCCAATCGGGCAAGGGCGGTATCTCGTACCTTCTCGAGACCGAGTACGGCGTCGAGTTGCCGCGCCGGCTGCAAATCGAGTTCAGCCAAGTCGTGCAGGCGGTGATGGATGACAGCGGCAAGGAACTCGGCGCGGCCGAACTGTGGAACATCTTCGAGCGCGAGTACGGCATCGGCGCGCATGCCCGCGCACGCGTCGAGCATCCGGTGTTCAGCGGCGAGACGCTTCGTCTTTGCGCGGTCGTGCAATTGGAGGGCCGTGCGTTCAGCGTGGACGGCGTCGGCTCCGGTCCCATCGATGCGTTCGTCAATGGCCTGAATCGCCACCTCGGCGGGTCACCGATCCGCGTGCTCGATTACCACGAGCATGCAATCGGCAGTGGCTCGGACGCGCAGGCGGTCGCCTACCTCGAGCTTCGCATCGGCGACGCGATCACGTTGTTCGGGGTGGGCATCGACGCCAACATCGTGTCGGCGTCGCTGAAGGCGATCACCTCGGGCCTGCAGCGCGCGAAGCAGCGCGGCATCCTGCGGTTCTCGCAGGCACTGCTCGCCTAAGATTCGACCTGACGTTTCGAGGAGTCCCTTCATGAGCGACAAGCTGATCATTTTCGATACCACCTTGCGCGACGGCGAGCAGTCGCCGGGCGCGTCGATGACCAAGGACGAGAAGTTGCGCATCGCGCGCCAGCTCGAGCGGCTGAAGGTCGACGTGATCGAGGCGGGCTTCGCCGCGTCGAGCAATGGCGACTTCGAAGCAGTGAAATCGATTGCGGCGCATGTGAAGGACTCCATCGTCTGCTCGCTGGCGCGCGCCAACGACCGCGACATCTCGCGTGCAGCGGAAGCTTTGAAGGGCGCGGCGTCGTCGCGCATCCACACCTTCATCGCGACCAGTGCGCTGCACATGGACAAGAAGCTGCGGATGACGCCCGACCAAGTGCACGAGCAAGCCAAGCTCGCGGTTCGATTCGCCCGCAATCTCACCGGCGACGTGGAGTTCTCGCCCGAAGACGGCTATCGCTCCGACCCTGACTTCCTGTGTCGCGTGCTCGAGACCGTGATCGCCGAAGGCGCGACGACGATCAACATTCCCGACACCGTCGGCTATGCGGTTCCCGAGCTGTACGGCAACTTCATCCTCGACTTGCGCCAGCGAATTCCGAACGCCGACAAGGCAGTCTGGTCGGTGCATTGCCACAACGATCTCGGCATGGCGGTGGCGAATTCATTGGCCGGCGTGAAGATCGGCGGCGCACGGCAGATCGAGTGCACGATCAACGGTCTCGGCGAGCGCGCCGGAAACTGCTCGCTCGAAGAAGTCGTGATGGCGGTGAAGACGCGGCGCGACTACTTCGGGCTCGAGCTCGGCATCGACGCAACGCAAATCGTTCCGGCATCGCGTCTGGTATCGCAGACCACCGGCTTCGTCGTGCAGCCGAACAAGGCGGTGGTCGGTGCGAACGCCTTTGCTCACGCGTCGGGCATCCACCAGGACGGCGTACTGAAGGCGCGCGACACCTACGAAATCATGCGAGACGAGGAGGTCGGCTGGTCGACCAACAAGATCGTGCTCGGCAAGCTGTCGGGTCGCAACGCGTTCAAGCAGCGGCTGCAGGATCTCGGCATCGAGCTCGAGTCGGAGTCCGAGGTCAACGCCGCGTTTGCCAAGTTCAAGGAACTGGCCGACCGCAAGAGCGATATCTTCGACGAAGACATCCTCGCACTCGTGATGGACGAGTCGGTGACCACCGAGCATGAGCACTACCGGCTGCTCGCGTTGTCGCAACGCTCCGAGACCGGCGAGCGGCCGCACGCGAAGGTCGCGTTCGCCGCCGGCGACGTCGAGCACCATGCCGAAAGCGATGGCAACGGGCCGGTCGACGCGAGTTTGAAGGCGATCGAATCGAAGGTGCAAAGTGGCGCCGAAATGCTGCTCTATTCGGTCAATGCGATCACCTCGGGCAGCACAGAATCGCAAGGTGAAGTGACGGTGCGCCTGCAGCATGGCGGCCGAGTCGTCAACGGTGTCGGGGCCGACCCCGACATCGTCGTCGCGTCGGCGAAAGCGTACTTGTCCGCGTTGAACAAGCTCTTCAGCAAGACCGAACGCGTGGCGGCTCAAGGTTGATTCGGCGTCGCAGCGAGACAATTGTCACGCTGTGATCGACTCAAGATCAACTTGAGGAGGATGGCGTAAGCGTTTGATCTTGTGGGATATTTTCGTTTGTCCTACACTTGCGGAACCGCGCGAGCCGGAGTTGGTGTGTTATCCCTGTCAAAAATCGCTTCTGTAACACTGTGGGCCTTGACGGCAGCGCTGTGCCTGCCCTCGGTCGCTGCCGAAGGCGATGTGGCGGCCGCTCCGCACAAGGCCATGCGCTCAGTCGCCAAGTCGGCAACGGCTCCGGTGCGAGCCCGCCATGTCAAGCGCTCCATCGTTCGCGCCGAGCCGACCAAGCCGTCGTTCGGTCAACTTGCCGGGCTTCACGGCATGTCCGACGCGCTCGACCTGAAGTCGAGTGCCGCGCTGGTCCTGGACCAAGACACCAATGAAGTGCTGTTCAGCAAGAACTCCGAAGCGGTGCTGCCGATCGCGTCGCTGACCAAGCTGATGACGGCCGTCGTCGTCACCGAAGCCCAGCTGCCGCTCGACGAAGTCATCGCGATCAGCCAGGAAGACGTCGACACCGAGAAGCACAGCGGGTCGCGTCTGAAGGTCGGCACGCGCCTGACCCGTGGCGAGATGCTGCACTTGGCCCTGATGTCGTCGGAGAACCGCGCCGCGCACTCCCTCGGCCGCTCCTACCCCGGAGGCCTCGATGCGTTCGTCGTGGCGATGAATCAGAAGGCGCAAGAGCTCGGCATGGCGGACACGCACTACGTCGAGCCGACCGGGCTGTCGAGCCGCAACCAGTCGAGCGCGCGTGACCTCGCCACGCTGGTCAAAGCAGCACACGAGCATCAGATCATTCGCGAGTTGTCGACCTCGCCCGAATACCAGGTTGCAGTCGGCAAGCGGCAGCTCCAGTTCCGCAATACCAACCTGCTGGTGCGCAACCCCACCTGGGACATCGGCTTGCAAAAGACCGGCTACATCTCCGAAGCGGGTCGCTGCCTCGTGATGCAGGCCCAGCTCGCGGGGCGCAAGCTGATCATGGTGTTTCTCGACTCGACTGGAAAATATTCGCGGATCGGCGACGCAGAGCGCGTGCGCAAATGGATCAACGAGTCGACGCCGACCACCACCGCGTTGACGCCCAAAGTGACGTCCTGATCGTCAACGTTTTGTCTCGATGAAGAGCCCGGTTCAGCCGGGCTCTTTCATTTGGACGCCTGGACCGGCGACCGGTGGCCGAGCGCAGCGGAGATCTGCGCGGCGGTCGCCTTCAAGCGTTCCATCCAGGCTTCTTCGAGCCGATCGGCGGGTGCGGATATCGACAAGCCGGCGATCAGCTTTCCTTGGTCGTCGAGAATGCCTGCGGCCATGCAGCGCACGCCGAGCTCGAGCTCCTCATCGTCGCGCGCGGTGCCGTAGTGCAGCACCTTCGACAACTCGCGCTCGAGCGTGGTCAGGTTGGTGATGCTGTTGCGCGTGTGACCGGCGAGGCCGGTTCGGGTCGCATAAGCACGCACGCGCTGCGGGTCGTCATGGGCGAGGAACAGCTTGCCCACCGACGTCAAATGCAAGGGCGCGCGGCCACCGATCGCGCGAACCACTTGCATGCCCGAGCGTTCGCTGTAAGTGCGCTCGATGTAGACGATCTCGTCGCCCTGGCGCATCGACAGGTTCACCGGCTGATGCGTCAGCTTGTGCAGCTCGCGCATCGGACCGAGCGCAGCGTCGCGCACGTCGAGGCGCGCCTTCACGAGGTTGCCGAGCTCGAGCAGCCGCATTCCCAGCCGATAGCTTCCGGCCTCGGGCCGATCGACAAAGCGGCCGATCGTCAGGTCGTTGAGGATGCGGTGCGCGGTAGACGGGTGCAGCCCCGTCTGCTCGCTGACGATTTTCAAGGAGACCGGATCCTGGTACGACGCCAGCACGTCGAGCAGGGCAAAGGTGCGTTCCAGCACCTGTATGGTCGGGGCCTTGGCTTCGGGGTTTTTCATGGTTTCGATTTTCGCTCAGATTCCGCAAATTTTTGTATGGCGAAAATGATGATTGCATGCCGGGAAGCCTGGCGACTCGCCATGTGCGCGGTCGTCTGCGTCCTGGTGTGTCCTGTGGCGACCGCCCAGCCGGCATCTGCAACCGCGCATGCTTCGGCTTGGCTGACGGTGCCGCGCAGCGCAGGCCGCCTCAGCGCGCAGGACATCGGGCTCGTGATCAACACGGCCGACCCGTATTCGCTCGAGGTCGGCGAGTTCTATGCCGCGCGGCGCGGCTTGAGCCCCGACCAGATTCTGCGCATCGAGCTGCCGCGCAAGCCGGTGCTGAGCGCCGAAGAGTTCAAGGCCTTTGAAGCGCAGATCGCTGCGCATTTCGGCGTCGCCACGCAGGCGCTGGCGTTGGCGTGGACCGAGCCGTTTGCGGTGAACTGCAACTCCATGACCGGCGCGCTGACCCTGGGTTACGACGCCGGCCTGTGTTCGCAGACCTGTGCGCCGTCGAGGCTTTCGCCGTATTTCAACTCGGCAAGCGCCAAGCCGTTTTCGCAGTTGCGCTTGCGGCCGTCGATGCTGCTGGCCGCGAAGGACATCGCTTCAGCGAAGCGACTCATCGATCGCGGCATCGAGTCGGACCACACGCTCGGTCTGCGCGGCGCGCTACCGGTCAAGGCGTACTTCGTCGTCACGCCGGATCGCGCGCGCAGCGTCCGCGCTCCATTGTTTCCGCCGGCCGGCCTGGCGCGCCGCGTCGGTATCGAGGTTCACGTGGAGTCGACGCAAACGCTGCACGATATCGACCGCGTGCTGCTGTACGAGACCGGTCTGCCGCAAGTGAGCAAGCTCGACACGATTCGCTGGGTGCCGGGTGCGCTGGCCGATCACCTCACGTCGTTCGGCGGGAGGCTCGACGGCGCCAGCGGGCAAATGAACGTGCTCGAGTGGATCAGCTCCGGCGCGACGGCGACCTATGGCACCGTATCCGAGCCCTGTGCCCACGCGCAGAAATTCCCGCACCCGCAACTGCTGCTGCTTCACTACGCGCAGGGCAGCACGGCGATCGAGGCGTACTGGAAGAGCGTGGCGTGGCCGCAGCAGGGCGTGTTCGTCGGTGAGCCGCTGGCGGCGCCGTTCGCACGGCGCTAGTCAGGCGCCCGCACCGCCTCGATCGCCGAACGCAGCGCGCCTTCGAGCGTTGCGGGGTAGGGCCCAGCCACGTAGTCGCCGGCGGCGCTGAGGCCGGGCGCAACGTGGACCGGTGGGCGCTGCAAGCCGGGAACGCAAGAGAAGGTCGCGCGCTTCTCGGTCAATAGGCGCTGCACGCGCAAAGGCGAGCTGAGAAGCCCGGACAGCATTGCGTCGGCTTGCCGGAGCGTCGCGTCGCAGGTGGCCTCGGCGCCGCGATCGACCCAGGCTTGCGCGCCGCTGATGACGAAGGCAAGCAGCCCGTCGCGGCCGCCGAGCTGGCCTTGGTCGAATACAAACTGGGCCGGCCATCGTG
>VBCQ01000012.1 GCA_005882155.1 Betaproteobacteria bacterium | reverse complement strand
AGATGCGTGCTTCGCTGCCTCCACCGATCCTCGGCGACCTGTTCGCTGAGAGCGGCCAACATGTCGTGCCGATCGCCGCAGCAAAGGGCGTGCAATGCATGCTCGACTACCGCGGTCCGCCGATCGACGTCGCCGGCGATGCGAAGGAATTGCGTCTGGCGCTGCACCAGGTGATCAGCGCCGCGGTCGAGGTCATCGATCGCGGTTTTGTTTTTTTTACTGCCGATATCGACTGCATCGGCACGCCGCAGTGCCGGCTGATCGTCGAAGCGGCGTGCACCGGAACGCCAGTTCCCGACGATGTGATCACGCATGTGCTCGGCCGGCTGCAGCTGCACGAAAAGCCGCGCGTCGAAGGTGACGCATCGGCCGCGAACTCGCGCGCTGCGACCGGCGTGTGCAGCGCCGTCGGCGGTGAGTTGTCGTTCGTCAGCATTCCGACCGAAGGCATGTTGTTCACGCTGACGGCCGGCATGCCCGGCGCGGTCGCGCATGACGTGCCGGCCGTCGACGCCGGTGGCGCCCGCGCCTGGCTGATCAGTGAAGATTCGATCACCTATCGCTCGCTCGAGCGCCGCCTGCAGGCACTGGGCTGGTCGACGAAGATCTTCGCCGACGTGAACGCAGCGGCGACGCGCCTGGACGAGCAGCCCGATGAAGCATCGCGCCCGTCGCTCGTCGTCGCTTACGAATCCCCCAACCTGGCGCTGTCGCATCTGCGTTGG
Organism: Betaproteobacteria bacterium; assembly: GCA_005882155.1. GTDB lineage: Bacteria > Pseudomonadota > Gammaproteobacteria > Burkholderiales > Burkholderiaceae_C > Albitalea. The sequence goes on along the minus strand of VBCQ01000012.1, from coordinate 14,846 downwards.
CTGTGGTCGCAACTGCCGGCGTCGACGCAAGTCGTGCTGGCGGCGCAACTCGGGTCGGCCTCGCTCGCAACGTCGGAGCCCGGCGTCGAGGTGCGCGCGTGGCCGTTCAGTCCGTCGGAGCTGGTGCGTTTCACGCGCCAGCTCAACGGCGAAGCACATCCGCCGGCCGACGACACGATGCCCGCCGCGCTGACGTTCGCGAGCCGCCGGCGAGCGCTCGTCGTCGACGACAACCTCGTCAACCAGATCGTCGCGACCGGGCTGCTGCAGGTGCTCGGCCTCGAGGTCGACATCGCCGACGATGGCGACGACGCCGTCGAGAGCTGCCTGCGCGAGCCGCCCGACTTCGTGCTGATGGACATCCACATGCCGCGCATGGACGGCATCGAAGCCACGCGCCGCCTGCGCGCATTGCAGCGCGAGGGAACGCTGCCGCGCTTCCCGATCGTCGCGGCGACCGCCGGCACGTCGGAGGCGGCATGCGAAGACGTCGGCATGGACGGCTTTCTGACCAAGCCGCTCAGCGTCGAGAAGATCGGCCGCGAGCTGCGGCGCTTGCTGCCGCGCTAGGGGCTTAAGCTCGCGGGCGTCACCACTCGCTGGGAATGTCGGGTCGCGTGTCGTCGACCAGCGTGTTGCCCAGACCCAGCAACTCGCGGGCGCGCTGCAGGCTGATCAATCCGCTGCGCGAATGACGGCCTTGGTTCAGGTGGTGCTCGATGTCCCACACCAAGTCGATCATCTCGCTCGTCGTCTGCGCCGAGTTCACGCGCATGAGAATGCGCGCGCTGAAGAGCGGCATGTCGATGCGCAAAGTATCGATCAGCAAGGCGCGCACTTGCTGCAGCAGCGGCTGTTCGGGCGGCGGCTCGACGCTCGGTGGAATCGGCGCGGCGATCACCGGCGCCGGTGTGGACGACGGCATTGGCGACAGCGGCGTGTCGGCCGGGCGTTCTGCCGCTGCTGCAGGCGGTGCTTCCGTCGACGGTTCTTCAGGCGCATCGGCCAGCATTCCAGGCTCGGTCGGCAGCTCGACGGTCGGCACGGTCAATTCGAGCGTCGTCAACTCGGGCGAGTCGAGCGCGGCGGTGACGGTGTCGATCGGGTCGGCCACCGCCACCTCGATCGGCAACGCGACCAGCCCGAGCCGCACCAGCTCCTCGAAGTGGCTGATCGCCGCACCGGCTTGCTGCGCCTGACTCAGCACCTCGCTCAACGCGCGGCGGCCGTCAACCAGCAGCAACACCGTGCGATGGCGTTGGCTCAGCCCGCGCGTGCGGTGACGCAGCTCGTCTTGTCCGAGCGCTGTCTTGGTGGGCGCGATGGGCGTGGGCATGTGTGAATGGCGATTTCTCTGTCGAGCAGGCCCGCAAGCATAGAGCGCCGCGGGCAGTCCCATGTAAATCCGGAATTCTGGCAGCCGGAGAGGATCAAAATAGCATCGCGGGCGGCTGCCCGCACGCACTCAGGAGGTCACCATGCGACAAACTGCACGCGCCTTGATTCTCTGCGGCATCGCCGCTGCAGCGGGGTCGGTGCTCGCCGCCGGCGCGGTCAACGTCAACTTCGTCAACGCCACCGCTTTTTCCGACACCGGCGTCAACACATGGGACAAGCAGGCGAACCTCGACACGATCGCCAAGCACCTGCAGTCGCTGGGGCAGCGCTACCTGGGTGGCGACCAAGTGCTGAAGGTCGATGTGCTCGATGTCGATCTGGCAGGCGAGAACCGAATTTCACGCCGCCGCGGCAACGAATTGCGAATCGCCAGAGGCGGCGCCGACTGGCCGCGGATGACGCTGCGCTACTCGCTCGAAGCGAACGGAGCCGTGCTGCAAAGCGGCGAGGAAACCATCAAAGACATGGACTATTTGCATCACGTTGCGAAGTACGGATCGTCGGACCCGCTGCGCCACGAGAAGCAAATGCTCGACGATTGGTTCAAGGCGAGGTTTGTCGAGCATCAGCCGGCGGAGAAGTGACCCGCTAGTACCTGCTAACGCTCGAGCCGCACGATGCGGCCATCGTCGCTGTCGGTCAGCAGGTAAAGCCAGCCGTCGGGCGCTTGACGCACGTGACGGATGCGCTCGTGCAAATCCTGCAGCAGCGGCTCTTGCTTCACGACGCGACGGCCGTCGAGCTGCAGGTGCAGCAGTATCTGCCCGCGCAGTGCGCCGATGAACAGGTCGCCCTTCCAGCCCGGGTAGCGGTCGCTGGTCAAGAAGGTCATGCCGCTCGGCGCAATCGCCGGCGTCCAGTGCGCGATCGGCTGCTCCATGCCGGCTTTGGCCGTGCCCTCACCGATCTTGCGTCCGCTGCCGTATTCGGCGCCGTAGGTGATGACGGGCCAGCCGTAGTTGTGGCCCGCCTCGATGACGTTCAATTCATCGCCGCCCTGCGGGCCGTGCTCGCTGGTCCACAGCTCGCCCGTCGTCGGATGCCACGCGGCGCCCTGCACGTTGCGATGACCGTAACTCCAGATCTCGGGCAGCGCGCCAGCACGGCCCGCGAAGGGATTGTCGGCCGGCAGGCGCCCATCGGGCTCGATGCGGACGATCTTGCCGTGATGATTGTCGAGCCGCTGCGCATCGTCGCGCTGCCAGAGATCGCCCAAGGTGACGAAGAGCTTGCCGTCGCGCGCGAACAAGAGCCGCGAGCCGAAGTGAACCGAGCTCGAAGCTTTCGGCGATTGGCGAAAGATCACTTGGAGCTCGCTCAAGCGTCCCTGCAATCCGTTCGCGTCGAGCCGCGCGCGCGCGACGGTCGTGCCGACGCCGCCTTGCGCGGCTTCGGCGTAGCTCAGATACACGAGGCGGTTGTCGGCGAAACGCGGGTCGAGCGCGACATCGAGCAAGCCACCTTCACCCACCGCACCGACCGCTGGCACGCCGGCGATCGGCGGGCCCAATTCACCCTTCGTGTTTGCAAGCCGCAACTGGCCTGGCCGCTCACTGATGAGCATGCGGCCGTCGCTGTCGAAGCTCGGCAAGAACGCAAGACCCCACGGATGCGCCAGCCCACGAACGATGGTGACCGGCTTCAACGCTTGGCCGCAGGCCGCCGCGGCGAGCAGCGTAGCAAGCAAGCTCGCGACGAAGCGAGCGCTTTGCCGAAGCATCGTGACACGCGAGCCGAACATGGCACGAAACCATAGCGCAAGGCCCGCGGCTATGCCTTCATCAAGCCCTTTGCATGCGCTGCGCTCAGGGCCACCACGATCAGTCCGCCGGCCAGGGCGAGGTCTTTGAAGAACAGCGTGCGCTCGGGCGGGTTGCCGAGATCAAGGTGGAAAACGAATGCAGCGGCGAGACAGAACACGGCCAGTGCTGCCGCCGCCCAATGCACCCGCCATCCGGCAAGAAGCGCCAAGCCGGCTGCCAACTCGAGCGCGATCACCGCCGGCAACACAAACGCCGGTACGCCGTGCGCGGCCATGTGCGCGAGCGCGGGACCGCTGTTGGTAGCCTTGCCCACTGCCGCGAGGATGAACAGCAGCGCCATCAGCATTCGCCCGATGAAATCAGCGACTTTGAGCGTTGACATGGGATTGCTCCTCGAGTGAATGAATGAACTCGGCAAACTGCTCGGCGAACTCTGCGGGTTGCTCGAGAAACGGTGCATGTCCGCCCTTGAAGGTCGATACGCGTGCGCGCTTCATTCGGCGAATACACGGCATCGACAGCGACAGCGGAACGACGCGATCAGAGCGCGCCCACGCGATCCAGATCGGCACGTCGAGACCGATCGCGGTGGCGCGCAGATCGGCCTCGGCCGAGGCGAATCCGAGCCAGGCACTCTTCAGCACCGGCGCGAACGCAACGGCGTTGTCGATGACGCGCTCGCGCTGCGCGGTAGCGGCGGGCGACAGGAGCACCATGCGCCGGTACCACAGCGCAAACAGCGGCCGGTACCACCACGCGCCACGCGCGCCGGCGGCGAAGAAGGCCGCGAAGGCGCGACAGAACACGCGCACCAACCGGCTGACCCGAACCAGCCCGCCGCTGTCGCACAGCACCAGCGCGCGCACCGGATGCGTTGCGGCCAGCAGGATCGCTGCCGCACCGCCGATCGAGTTGCCGATGACGACCGGCTCGTGCACTCGCAGCCGCGGCAGCAGCTCGCCAAGTAGCTGCGCGTAGCGCGCTGCCGTCACTGCCCGCGAATCGCTGCCGGAACGGCCGTGGCCCGGCCAATCGACGCGGATGATTTCGAAGCCGGGCCCGATGGCGCGAGCGAAAGCGTCGTAGTCGGCGCCGCCGTGCGCGATCGCATGCAAACAGATCACCGGCACGCCGCTGCCTTCACGCGAGACTGCCAAGTCGACACCTTGAACGCAGAAGCGCTCGCTAGCCGCCGGCACACCCATTGTGGCCCGGCCGATCGCTGTATCGGGCTGCGTTTCGTGCTTCAATCGGTCCATGTGATATTTATATCACTTAGAAAGCGCAAGCGTCAAATGGATAGAGTTCGCAGCTTCGCCGGCTCAACCGACATGCCCGTCAACCCTCACCCCGCAAAAACCCGGCGCCCTGCCAGCGCGGCAACGGCCGACGACACGCCGACCCGGCTCGTGCGCGCCGCGATGCTCGAGTTCAACGAGAGCGGCTTCGGCGGCACCGACACGAATCGCATCGCACGCCGCGCCGGCTTCGCGCCGCAGACCTTCTATCGCTGGTTCAAGGACAAGACCGATGTCTTCATCAATGCCTATCGGCTGTGGGAGACCGAAGAGCGCGAGATGATCTCGGGGCTGCTTGCCAAGCGCGCTTCAGCGGACATGCTGGTCGAGGCCTGCGTGGCCCACCATCGTGCTCACCTGCGATTCCGCCGCAGCCTGCGTCAACTCTCGCTCGAAGACCCGGTCGTGCGTGCCGCGCGCGCCGAAAGCCGCTTGCGACAAATCGAGCAAATCAAGCGCTGGCGCGGCACCCCGCGCGCCAACGCAGCCGAGATCGCGACCGCCTTGCTGCAATTCGAGCGCCTGTCCGACGCACTTGCCGAAGGCGAGATCGCTGACCTCGGCCTCGATGAGCGAGCGGCGCGCAAAGCGTTGGCCGCGCTGTTGCGCGTCTTGCGCTCGGCGCAGTGACGCCTCACGCCGCCGTCAGCTCGTGCCGTGGCCCCGCGGATGGACGCTGCTTTTCTCGAAGTCTTCGACGAGATGGCGCGACGCGCCCTTGACGACCGCGAACGACAGCTCCTTGAGCTGCTTGCTGAAAGCCACGTTGCTGGTCACGCTGGCCAGGCTCATCAGCATGTCGGCCAGCGCGATCTGCTCGGCAACGCCGATCTTCCATGGGTCGGGCTCCGGGCCGCTCGGGCCGTGACCGCTCGGCCACGGCACCGGCGGAAACGGCGGCCACGGCGGGCAGATGTCGTCGCCGTCTTCCCAGCCTTGAATCAAGCCGCGCGCGGCCGACGTGACCATGTCGCGCCCGAGACCCATTAAACGATCTTGCACGGTGCCGTCCTTGACGCGATGAGCGATGTCGCGCACGACGCCACCCGTCATGTACTCGACGATCGCCTGCGAAATCTTCGGGCCATGCGGAATGATGGCGTCCCACGCCTCGGGCGGGATCTTCAGGAACGCGACCTTCGCGCTGAGTGAAAACATCGGCTTCTTCATGACTCGACTTCCTGGAGTTGGTGGTACTCCCAGGAAATACGAAGTCAGGGGGCGAAAGCGGACATGGGGTCACCACGCAGCCGGCGCCGTCTTCTGATGCGCGAGCGAGAACTGAACTTCGACGCGGTCGCGGCCGTTTTGCTTTGCGCGGTACATCGCTTCGTCGGCGCGGCGGATGCTCTCGCTCAGGTCTTCGCCGAGCACCGATTCGGCGACGCCGAAACTGCTGGTGACGCGCACACCCGCCGGCCACTCCTTGGTGGCGATGACCAGACGCAGCCGCTCGGCGATCAGCGCCGCTTCGTGCGAGTGCGTCAGCGGGCAGATCAACAGAAATTCTTCGCCGCCCCAACGCGCCAACAAATCATCGCGCTGAATGTGGGCCTTGATCGTCTGCGCCATGTCCTCGAGCACCTGGTCGCCGACGCTGTGGCCGTGCTCGTCGTTGATCTGCTTGAAATGATCGATGTCGATGAACACGAGCGACAGCGGAAACAACCGGTCGTCGCCGCCGCGCGCCACGCGCAGCAGCTCGTCGCCGAGGCCCTTGCGGTTGAGAACGCCGGTCAGCAGGTCCTGCCGCGCGAGCTTCGAATAAATGTCGGTTCTCATACGCAAGCCGTCGTTGATGCGCTTGAGCGACGACTGGTGCAGGCTGCTCAGGCGCAGCTGGCGCCGTGCGAGCACGCCATCGAGCAGCAGGTAGCCGATCACCGCGAGCACCCAGACCGCGATGATGACGAGCCGCAGCGTGCCGGCCGACACGAGCTTGCCGCGGAACTCGATGCGTTCGACGCTGATGCGGTGCCGACCGGGCACCACGTTGCCGCCGGTCGACACCTCGATCACCGACACATTGTCGAACTCGGTGCCGGCGAACTCGACCGGCACCGTGCGTTCATTGGTCCACCACGACGCGACGGTGAATTGCGCGAGGCGCACGTCGATCGGCTTGCCGTCGGGGTCGGGGTTGTAGATGATTTCCTGCACCTTCAGCGAGTCGGCGTCACCGACTTTCGAGAATGCCGGATTGAAGTCGCGAATGAAGATGCGTACCTGCTGCTGCGGCTCCGGCCCTTCGCTGCGCACCCACAGCCGCACTGTCTCGTAGCGCGTCAGGTCGACGCCGCTGGGCGGCTTCGCGAGCTGGATCGCCATCTCGCAATACGGCCACTCGTAGCCCGGATTGATCATGCAGTCGAGGACCAGCTTGCCGTTCTCGCGCGTCAGCACGGCCACGCTGCGGCCCTTGGAGTCGTGGTCGTCGATGCGCTTGACCTCGTACGGCGAATCGGCATCGATGCCGAGCACTGAATCCATGCCGTAGCGGTTCCACAGCAAGGCCGCAGCCGTCAGGCCAATGAGGGCCAGCAGGAGTCGATTCAGGGTTCGGTTGTTCATCGAATGCGGCGCGTATCAGCCGTCAAAGTGTCGCCCAATCAAGTCACATGTCGGGGTTCTCTCGGAGGCGTGTGATGAAAATCTGTCGTGATTCGGCACTTGTCGACGGGCATCGCAAGCACGCCGATCTCGCGCCGCGGCTCGCCGCGGCATTGAAGCAGATGAAGGCCGAGGGCCTGATCGAGCGCTATCGCGTCGACGCCCTGCGTGAGTCCGCAGGGCGTTGACGGCGACGGCGCGTCGGTTCAGGGAATGAAGCTCAGCGTCTCCGGCAACGGCAACACGACCGGCACTTCGAAGAATGGGCCGGGACCGTCGGGGTCGATCGTCACGCCGCCATGCGTGGCGAAGAACACGGCGATCTGCTGCTGCGCACCGACGGCATAGTTTGCCGCCGCTGCCACGCCGATGTTGCTCAAGAACGTGTGCGGGTTCTTCGGCACGGCTGCGTTGTTCAAGAACGCGAGGTCGTTGCGGAACAAGGTCGCACGATCGGCGAGATCGCCGGCACGCAGGATCGCCGTCGTCGTCGGGTTCGGCACCGTCTTGTCACCCTTGGCGAACTGGAAGATCACCGGCTTGGCCGCATTGCCCGCGAGCGGCTGCTTGCGGATGAACGGCGCGTAGGCCACTGGGTTGCCGGCTTGCTGGACCCATTCCAGCCGATCGAGGTCGCGCGCGATCTCGAGCGCTCCCGCAACGTTGTTGATGACCGGCGGCAGATTACGCAGCGGGATGTTTTCGTTGAACGCGATCCCGCTCGGGTCGGAAACGTTGATCAACGACGGGATGCGTGTGGCCAGCCCGATGCCGACGAGCGGGCGGAACCCGCCCAGCCGCGCGACCTCGACGATCGAGCCGCCCGCGACGTTGGGCACGCCGGCCTTGATGCTCGGCTCGACACCCAACAGGATCGTGCCGTAGATGCCGCCGAACGATTGGCCGCTGTAGTAGATGCGCTGCGCGTTGAGGTCGGGTACGCCGTCGCCATCGACGTCGATGCCGACCTCGACCTCGCGCACCAACTGCATGATGTCGATCACCGTCTGGCGCAGACCGTCTCGGCTGGCGATCGCGGTGCGCGGCGGCGCGGCGCTCGAGCCTTCGGTCGAGTCGATGTTGCCGTTGCCGTCCTGGTCGATGCCGCGCCCGCCGGCATTGATCACCACCGGAAGCGCGCCGCCGTTGAGCAGCACAGTCAACGTGCCGAGCGGACCGCCACCATGGCCGACGACGTTGATCGTCAAGGTGGCGATACCTTGCGACGCGAACACCGACGCCACGGTCCACGGCGCGCCGTACATGCTGTCGCCGAAGCCATGGCCGAAGATCGCGACCGGCCAGCCGCCTGCTGGTTTCGCGCCGGCCGGGATGAACAGCTGGAACGTCAACTCGTTGGTTCCTTGCACCGCAGGATGGCCACTCAGCGTCGGTGTCGCGGGGATGTATTTGGCCGCGGTCTCGTAGTCGGGCGAATGGAACTTGCCGTAGGCGATCTGCGCGACCGAGCCCGGCACGACGTTCAAGGCCGGCGTCGGCAGGAACGATGCGGAGAAGGTCGGCGCAGTGCCGATCTGGCGGTTGAATTGGATCCCCGCCACGCTTGTGAGCGGGAACAGCGCGCGTACCGGTCCGCCGGCCGTCGCGCCGACGATGAAGTCGGCCGCCGGCGGCGTCGACTGCTTGATCTGCTGAGCAATCTTCTGCAGATCTGCGCTGATGGTTTGCGTCGTGAAGAGCGACGCTGCAACGATCTTCTGGCCGCCGGTCAAGCGCATGCGCAATGCGTCGCGCAGGTCGCGCCGATAGTCGCTCAAGTCGCGCTCGAAGGCCACCGCCGCCTCGCCGTCGAAGTGGCCGGGGACGATCGGCTTGCCGCTCGCATCGCGCACGCCGTCGGTCACGACGAGCAAGTAGCGCGAATGCTCGGCGAGCAACTCGTCGGACTCGAACACCAGCGTCTGCGTCGCCGGGTCCCATAGCAGCTGGTTGATGCCGACCTTGTGGCCGACGCCGGCGAGCGTCAGCGTGTCGCCCAAGTTGACGAGGAACACCGTGTTGCTGTTGACGCTCGTCACGTCGATGTCGCCGTCGAACGGCACCGTGATGCGCGGCTGCGTCGAGAAACCGTCGAGCGTGTTGATGACGTCTATGTCCTGGCAGTCGCTCACGCGCACCGCGCAATCGGGCTTCGGCAGGCTGACGCGCCTGAACGTCGCTTGCGAGCTGTCGCGAACGGTGAAGCGGTCGGTCGGGAACGGGGCCGTTGCCGGGTCCGAAAAATCGAACCTGACGCTGACGTTGTCGGCCAGTGCCGCCAGCGGAACGAGCGAGAAGGCAATGGCCACCGCCAGCCGGCGAGCGCGGAATGCGAGCATGTTGGTCTCCTGAAGGAAGCGTGTGGTGTTCTTCGCTTCGTTCTTATAGGCCGGTCAACATGAATTCGCCATCGTCACTTTCGCTGGGTCGGCTTGTCGCTGAGGTGCTTGACACCCCAGTCGCGCAGTGATCTGACGATCGGACCGAGGCTTTTGCCCTTTTCCGTCAGCACGTATTCGAGCCGCGGCGGGCGCTCGTTGTAGAGCTGGCGGCGCACCAGAGCGTTGTCTTCCAGCGACTTGAGCCGCGCCGACAGGGTATTCGGCGCGACGCCCGTCAGCGAGTCCTGGAAATCCTGGAAGCGCCGCGGCCCGTGCAGCAGCAGATCGCGCAGCAGCAAGATGGTCCAGCGCTCGCCGATGAGGTCGAGCGTCTTGGCGACCGGGCAATCGGCTATCGAATAGGTCTTGGCCATGCGAGGAGCTTAGCAATTTGACTTCCGCTTCGCAAGTTACTACATTGATGATAGTTACTTCTCCAACAGAAGCCACTCGACATTATGAAAGGTTCGCCCATGAATCGCCTGTCTCGCCTCTTGCTTGCAGTCGCCTGCAGCGTTGCGCTGTTCCAGTCGCCGCAGTCGCTCGCCGCGGCGTCAGCCGCCGTCAGCGAAGGCCCTGAGCTCGCCTACCTGAAGCAGGTGAACCAATGGCATCCGCCGTCGGACCCGCAGCTGCTGTTCCTGTTGATGGCGCAGTTCGCCAACGCCGGGCGCCACGCCGAAGGCATCGCGTATTTCGAAGACTTGCGCAAGCGCTTCGACTCGCAGCTGAGCGACGTGCAGAAAGCGCAATACCTGATCGCCATCGCGTCGCTGCGCGCGGGTCGCGCCAACGACGTGTTGCTGCTCCAGCGCATAAGCTGGGTGCGCGACAGTGTCGCCATGCTCGACGAAGCCAAGCGGCTCACCGGCGGCCAGATGTACCTCGCACGCTGGATGTCGGGTGTCGTTCGCGCACAGCTGCCGGGCTTGCTCGGCGAGCGCGACGCCGCGCTCGCCGACCTCGCCTGGTGCGTTGAGCACGCCGACCGGGCGCCCCACGCCGGCTGGTTGCGCGAGGTCTACTTTCAGCTCGCGGCAGTGCACCGCGCGCGCGGCAATGCGAGCGAGGCGAAGCGCTACCAGGCGCTCAGCGGATACGAGGGAACCGACAAGCCGGCCATCTTCACGACGCCGTTCTCCGCCGACCCGGTGAACGGCCATGCCTTCTCGCCGCGCAGCATCCGCGAAGCGGTACCGGGCATCGTGTATGTGGTGTCGGGATTCGAGTTCACCGAATACCACTTCATCGTTTCGGCCGACCGGCGCGAGTTGATCAGCATCGACGCCGGCAGCAGCGCCGACGCGGCGCGCGGAGCGCATCAGGCGCTGCGGGCGAAAGTCCCTTCACTGCCGCCACTGACCACCGTGCTGGTGACGCATGCGCACTGGGACCATGTCGGCGGCCAGCGCTACTTCAGAAGCTTGGCGAACGCGGTGCGTTTCATCGGCCGCAGCAACTACGCGGCCGAGCTCGCGCACGACGCTGCTGGTGATCCGGCCGTCATGCGGCGCTTCTTCGGTCAGCGCTTCAAGCTCGATGATGTGCTCGCCTACCGGCCCGACGTTTGCTGCCCACCCGCGGCGGCGAAACCGAGGACGCGCTGCTGATCCGCCTGCCCGAGCACGGCGTGCTGTTCACCGGCGACGTCCTGATGCCGTACTTCGGTGCGCCCTTCGTCGAGGAGGGAAGCATCGACGGCATGCTCGAGGCCATCGACCAAGTGAATGCGTTGAAGCCGCGCATCCTGCTGCACGGCCATGAGCCGCTGACACGCGTCTTCGGGTCGACCGAGATGCTGGCCGACCTGCGGATTCAGCTCGCCTGGCTGCGCGACGCTGTGCTGCGCGAAGTCAAGACCGGCGCAACGCGCAGCGCGATTCAGCAAGCCAACCTGATCGCACCGACCTTGGCCCAAAGCCCATCCAGCGTTCACCTCGCCTACCTGGTGATGCGCGAGCACATGATCAATCGCTTGTTCGATCAGCACAGCGGCTACTGGCACAACGGTCTCGAGGGGCTCGACAGTTTGAGCGACACCGATCGCGGCGCCGCGCTGGTCGACTACCTTGGCGTCAGCGAATCGCAGCTCGCCTCGGCCGCCGAGCGGATGGTCTCCGACGGCCGGCACGAACTCGCGGCGCAAGTGCTGCGCTGGGGGCAACCGCGTTTTCCGAACAGCACGCGGCTCGCCGGTGTGCGCCGCGTCGTCTACCTCAAGCTGATGGAAAAAGTGCAGCAAGTCGACCCCTTCAAGTTCATCTTGTATGCGCGCGAGATCGACCAGAGCACGCCACAGATCGGCGCGCCGCTGTTGGCCGATACCCACGCTTCGCGATAGCCGATGAACCGCCGCATCGCGGCCGCGGATTAACCGGGCCGGCGCTCGCACATCGGGTGCGGCCGCCGGCCCAACCTTTCCGGGAGCCCACGATGCACGCACCTTCACCCAATCCGCCGCGCCGAGCCCGCTCGATCTCGGTCGCCGGCGCCTGCTTCGCCGCCCTGATCGGCGTCGGCGCGCTGACTGCGACGAGCGCCGAGGCGAAGAAGCCGCAGTCGCAAAAGCCTGCCTCGCAATGCCATCCGAATCCCAGCGCGCAGAAAGACCGCGACGCGCTGGCCCAGCGCGGCGACATCAGCCAGTTGCCCAAGCCCCTGCGCGACCGGCTCGAGACACTGGCCGCGCGGCCGCACTCGGCCGTGCCGACGCAGGCCTATGCCGAAGCCGATCAGCCGAGCCAGCTTTTCCAGTACTACTTGCTCGACACCAAGGGCTTCGAGCCGAATGTGTTCACGAAGCAGTTTCCGGGTGTCAACGATGCGGCAATGTTGACCGCCACCGGTTTCGATTGCGGCCTTGCGACGATCGGCGCGGTGCGCCTGGTGGTCGAGCCCAAGCCCGGCTTGCCGACCGACCCGAACGACGTTGAGGCCTTCATCGACATCTTCACCGACATCTCGGGCCTGTTCGTCATCAACAACGAGAGCGGCTGGTACGAAGGCTGGATGATTCACGACCTGCGCGTCGCGCCGATCGCAGCGCCGCGACCCGATGGGCACGCGCAATTCGGCACCATCACCGCCGCCGACGCCGCAGCGCTGAAGGCGATAGGCACCGGCCACAACGTGCCCGGACAATTCTTCACGATGGACGGGCGCGATATTCACCTCCCGCGTGAGACTGATCAGTTCCCGAGCACGCAGACCAACGTCGTGCCGATTCAATTGAGCATGGGCGCCTACAACTGTCTGCAGCAAAGCGATTGCCACGCCTACTGGGAGTTCAACTACACGACCAATTGGGTCCACCCGCTGTACGAGCTGCCGTTCACCGGCGGCATTCCCGGCAGCTTCGAGGCCGGCCAGGTCGGCGCGCTGTCGTCGTTGATTCCGGGCTCGGGTCCGTCGGGCATCAAGAACAGTCCCATCACCTACGGCGACAACCCGAACACGATCGGCGTGCTCGCCGCGAGCGGGCCGCGCGACCCCGACAAGTTCGAGGCCGATATCGATTCGCAGCGCGAGTTCCGCATGCGCTTCATCCCGAGCGGCCTGGCGCGCGAGATCTATCTCGACGTCTACGAGCGCGTCGCATCGTTCGAGCCCGGCGTGCCGTTCCCGCAGCGGCTGTTCGACGCTTACGCGGCCGAGGTCAGGCGCGTCGATCAGAACAACGACGGCGTGATCTCGGCGATCGAAGGCGACGTCGATTCAGCGTCGGACGGCTTCGAGAACAACGAGCGCTTGTTCCTGCCCGCCACCTCGTTCAACCGCTTCGCGGTGACGCGCGAGATCAACGACGGCACCCTGGCGCCGCGCTTCGCGCCGAGCCAACGCGCCTGGGTGTTGACCGGCAGCTTGAAGAGCGTGAACCCGCCGGTGCCGGCTTCGACCGGACGCGACTCGGACGATCGGTGACGGCCGTCGGCCGTCACCGGTTTAACGCACCGCTCCCCCTGCCCCCTCCGAGAGGGGGTTCCAGCATGTTCGAGTGCTCCCCCAAGTCCCCCTCCAAGAGGGGGACTCCAGCTCGAAACACGAAACACCTCGCGGGCCTCGTACGTCATCGCAGCAACGAGCATCGCGAACGCTAAGCCGGCCGCAGGCCGGCTTAGGCCGCGATGCCGAACAAATCGCGCAGTGCCTCGCGGTACTGCGCGTATCCGACGGCATGCGTGTCGTGGTGCGAGCCGCCTTCGATCAGCAGGAAGCGCTTGCGGGCAGTCGCGCGCTCGAACAGCGTACGGCCGTGGTCGGGATGGATCAGCTCATCGGCGCTGCCGTGCACGACGAGCAGCGGCACCTGCACCTGGGCCACGCGCTGCGCCGAGTCGAAGCGCTGGGTGATCCACGGCTCGATCGGCAGCCAGCCCCATTTCATGCCCGCGTACAGATCGGGAATCGAGGTGAACGTGCCTTCGATAATCAAGCCCGCGGCATCGGCGACTTCGGTCGCGAGCTGCACTGCGATGGCACCGCCCAGCGAGTGGCCGTAGACGTAGCGCTGCGCGTCGGGGAAGCGTTGCGCGAGCCACTGCCAGGCGGCGCGCGCGTCTTCGCAGACCATGCGCTCGGACGGCAGCGCCGCCGTGCTGCGGCCGAAGCCGCGATAGTCGATGCCAAGCACCGCGAAGCCGAGCTCATGCAAGCGCTCCATTCGCTGCGTGCTGCCGCGCAGATCCCAGCGCGCGCCATGGAGGTAGAGCAGCACGGGAGCATCGGCGCGCGCTTGCGCGAGCCACAACGCGTGCAGCTTGACCGGCGAGCCGGTCTCGGTCGAATCGAACTCGACCCAGCGTTCCTTCAGACCGAGGCTCGATTCCTGCGTGCTCGCCGAATCGTTCGGCAGTCCGGCCTGGAAGATCCACTTGCGCTGCTGCGTCTCGAAGTTCATGCAGCTCATCAACGCGGCCAGCGCAGCCACCGAACCGCGCCAGCGCCAATTCGGTCGCGGCGGGCTCAAGTCGGCAAGTCGCAAAGAGAAGAGCTTCATGATGTCTTGATCGTGGCACTCGTCACGACCGCAGTGCATCCCCCGAATGGAGGATCAACGGCGTGACCCCCCTTGAATGAAGCAGACGGCATGCCTTCGTGTGACGAAGGCCGTGACATTTACCGCTAGTGAAGCGCGCGATCCGGCAGCACCGCGGGCATCGAGAATTCGCGCCCGATCACCGTGCGTGCATAGAGATAGTTTTGCCGCGCTCGCTCGCTCAACGCATCGATGTTCACGTGGCCCGCCGCGTCGCACGGAAAGGTGTACGCGCGTCCTTCGTTGAACAGCGACTGGAAGCGCAATTCGTAGCGGGCGGTTTCAACGGCGGACATCGAAGCGTTCATGATGCGGATTCCTTCAGACACGGCCTGACTTCTCTTGCTTCAAGCGTATGCAT
>VBCQ01000120.1 GCA_005882155.1 Betaproteobacteria bacterium | reverse complement strand
GTGAAGAACAAGGTCTCGCCGCCGTTCAAGACCGCCGAGTTCGACATCCTCTACGGCGAAGGCATCAGCCGCGAAGGCGAGATCGTCGACATGGGGGTCGAGGCCAAGGTGCTCGAGAAGAGCGGTTCCTGGTACGCCTACCAGGGCGAGAAGATCGGCCAGGGCAAGGACAACGCACGTGAGTTCCTGCGCGAGAACAAGGAACTCGCGATCGAGATCGAGAACAAGGTGCGCGAAGCGATGGGCATTCCACTACTGCCCACCGATGCTGCCGACGAAGGCAACGTCGTCAAGCTGGCCAAGGGCAAGACCGCTGCCAAAGATTAAGCGCGTCAGCGGAGGAGCGCGGTGAAGGCGCCGCTGTCGCTGAAGGGTCGCGCGCTCACGCTGCTTGCACAACGTGAGCAAAGCGCGAGCGAACTGCGGCGCAAGCTCTTGCGTCATGCCAGAGCCGATGAGGTCGCAGAAGGCGACGCCGCATCGCGCGTCGACGATGTCATCGCCTGGCTGCGTGAGCACAAGCACTTGAGCGAAGAGCGCTTCATCGAGAGCCGAGTCCATGCGCGCGCCGCGCGCTACGGCAATTTGCGCATCCGTCAGGAATTGGCGCAGCACGGCTTGTCGGTCGGCAGCGAGCTCGAGCGAAGATTGAAAGACAGCGAGCTCGAGCGTGCCGCCGAGGTTTGGCGACGCAAGTTCGACGCGCCGCCAGCCGATGCCGCCGAGCGGGCGCGTCAGTCGCGCTTTCTCGCCAACCGCGGCTTCTCCGCCGAAGTGATTGCCCGCGTGATGCGAAGCGCCGGCGGCAGTGCCGACAACGACTGACGCCGCGCTCAATTCGCACTGCGCAAATCACGCGGCGGGGGCGCGTTTCGCTTCAGCGCGCTGTCAGTTTTGGTGCAGGGCAGCATGCTACATTGCGCGGCGATCATCGGCCCGGCGCCTCGCCGCCCCGCCTGCTGCTACGTACTACCCGCGCAAGCGCAGCGCCTGCGCAGCCCTGACAATTCAGCATGCCCCCGCGGCACCTCTTCCAGAACCCCAGCAAGTGAGTCCGTCATGAAGATCCATGAGTACCAAGGCAAGGAAATCCTGCGCCAGTTCGGCGTGCCGGTGCCGCGCGGCTACCCCGCATTCAGCATTCTCGAAGCGACCGAAGCGGCGCAAAAGCTTGGCGGTCCGGTTTGGGTCGTGAAGGCGCAGATTCACGCCGGCGGACGCGGCAAGGGCGGTGGCGTGAAGCTCGCCCGCACGCTCGACGACGTGAAGAAGCTGTCGAGCGAAATCCTCGGCATGCAATTGAAGACGCACCAGACCGGCCCCGAAGGGCAGAAGGTGCGCCGCCTGCTGATCGAGGAAGGCGCCGACATCAAGAAGGAATACTACGTTGCCGCCGTCACCGATCGCGCCACGCAGAAGGTCGCGATGATGGCGTCGAGCGAAGGCGGGATGGACATCGAGGAGGTGGCGCACAGCACGCCGGAGAAGATCCTCAAGGTCTTCATCGATCCACTCGCCGGCATGACCGATGCGCAAGGTCTCGAACTCGCGAAGGGCATCGGCGTTCCCGACGCGTCGCAGGCGCAAGCGGTCGACGTGTTCAAGAAGCTCTACACCTGCTACATGGCCACCGACGCGTCGCTCGCCGAAATCAACCCGCTGATTCTCGAAGGCAACGGCCGCATCAAGGCACTCGACGCGAAGTTCAACTTCGACTCGAACGCATTGTTCCGACACCCCGAGATCGTCGCCTACCGCGACCTCGACGAAGAAGATCCGGCCGAGATCGAAGCCAGCAAGTTCGACCTCGCCTACATCCAGCTCGACGGCAACATCGGCTGCCTCGTCAACGGCGCCGGCCTCGCGATGGCGACGATGGACACGATCAAGCTGTTCGGCGGCGAGCCGGCCAACTTCCTCGACGTCGGCGGCGGCGCCACTGCCGAGAAGGTCACCGAAGCCTTCAAGCTGATGCTCGCGAGCCCCAAGGTCAAGGCGATCCTCGTCAACATCTTCGGCGGCATCATGCGCTGCGACACGATCGCCGAAGGCGTCATCACGGCGTGCAAAGCGGTGAACCTGCAGGTGCCGCTGGTCGTGCGGATGAAGGGCACCAACGAAGACCTCGGCAAGAAGATGCTGGCCGAGTCCGGCCTGCCCATCATCAGCGCCGACACGATGGCCGAAGCTGCCGAACAAGTGATGGCCGCGCTGAAGTAACGCACCGCCTACAAAGAGAGATTCCTCATGAGCATCCTCATCAACAAAGACACCAAGGTCATCACGCAAGGCATCACCGGCAAAACCGGGCAGTTCCATACCCGCGGCTGTCGTGACTACGCGAACGGCAAGAACTGCTTCGTCGCCGGCGTGAACCCGAAGAAGGCCGGCGAAGACTTCGAAGGCATTCCGATCTTCGCCAGCGTCAAGGACGCGAAGGCGAAGACCGGCGCGACCGTCAGCGTGATTTACGTGCCGCCGGCCGGAGCCGCAGCGGCGATCTGGGAAGCGGTCGAGGCCGACCTCGATCTGACCATTTGCATCACCGAAGGCATTCCGATCAAGGACATGCTCGAGGTACGCAACAAGATGAAGCGCAAGGAGGCCCAGGGTGGCAAGAAGACCTTGCTGCTCGGCCCCAACTGCCCCGGCCTCATCACGCCCGACGAGATCAAGATCGGCATCATGCCGGGCCACATCCATCGCAAGGGCCGCATCGGCGTCGTCTCGCGCTCGGGCACGCTGACCTACGAAGCGGTCGCGCAGCTCACCGAGATCGGCCTCGGCCAGTCGAGTGCGGTGGGCATCGGCGGCGACCCGATCAACGGGCTCAAGCACATCGACGTGATGAAGATGTTCAACGACGATCCGGGTACCGACGCGGTGATCATGATCGGCGAGATCGGCGGGCCCGACGAAGCCGATGCCGCGCGCTGGTGCAAGGCCAACATGAAAAAGCCGATCGTCGGTTTCATCGCCGGCGTCACCGCGCCTGCGGGCAAGCGCATGGGCCACGCCGGCGCGCTGATTTCGGGCGGCGCCGACACGGCGGACGCCAAGCTCGCGATCATGGAAGAGTGCGGCTTCACCGTCACGCGCAACCCGTCGGAAATGGGCAAGCTGCTCAAGGGTCTGCTGTAATTAGGCGTCTCAATGTCGCGCTGGAAGGCCGCCTTCGGGCGGCCTTCGCATTGGCGCAATGGGTTGTGGGAACTACAGAGTCGGCGTCAGATTCGTTGGTACACAATCGACACGGCTCAACTCGCGGATGACATCGCCATGGATCTGACCTCCGGCGCCTTGTGGGGCGCGTTCGGCGCCATCGTCGTGGCCAACATCCTGCTGTCGGGCGACAACGCAGTCGTGATCGCGATGGCCGCGCGCTCGCTGCCGCGCAAGCAACAGTGGAAGGCGATCTTCTGGGGCAGCGCGGCGGCGATCGTGATGCGCATCGTCCTGACGATTGCCGCGGTCACGCTGCTGCAACTGCCTTACCTGAAGATCATCGGCGGCGCCTTGCTGCTGTGGATCGGCGTGCAATTGCTGCTCGACTCGGACGAAGGCGGCGAGGTCAAGCAGCACGGCACGATGTTCGCCGCGGTGCGAACGATTCTGGTCGCCGATCTGGTGATGAGCATCGACAACGTGATCGCCGTCGCCGGCGCGGCCGACCGCGCGCCCGAGGCCTATCGCGTCCCGCTGCTGATCATTGGCCTCGCGTTGTCGATTCCGCTGATCATCGCCGGCAGCACGGTGCTGATGAAGATCATGGACCGCTTCCCGATCATCATCACGCTCGGCGCGGCCTTGCTCGGGTTCCTGGCCGGTGAGATGTTCGTCACCGATCCGTTTTCCGCCGAGTGGTTCAAGGCGAACATGCCCGAGGCCGACTACATTTTCGGCGGCGCATGCGCTGTGCTGGTGGTCGTTGTCGGCACTTGGTTACAGCGCCGCGGAAGGGCCCAGTCCAGCCCCACGTGAGGGGCAGCGGAACATCGGGCCTGTGCTAACGTGCAGCGTCCATGTCCGCATCGCAAGCGCTCTTCCAAGTCCTGCTCGGTGGGTTCGTCGCCACCACCATTGCGCCTGCGTTGACCGTCGCGCTGACCCTGCTGTCGATCGTCGGCATCGCCCTCTATCTGCTCGCACTGGCACCTCGGCTCGCACCGCGCCAGGCGGCCGTCTTGTCGTCGGCCATCGCGCTCGGCCTCGTCGCAACGGGCTGGGCGCTGATGATGTTCGCGGCGCTGTGGGTCCCGGTCTGGCCCGCGCTGCTCGGGCTCGCGTTCGGGCACCTCGGACTGCGCGCTGCGCGCTCGGCCCAGCGCAGCGCGGCGCGCACACCGGTCAAGTTGCCGCAGCGCTCTGCATCCAGCGCGCCGAAGCCGAAGCCCGTGGCCGCCAACGAATCGAAGCCGCCGCCGCGAACCACGACGCAGCCGCCTGACCGCACGACGCTCGGCCGCTACCGCATCGATCGACAGCTCGGGCGCGGTGCGATGGGTGCGGTGTATCTCGGCCACGATCCGAAGATCGGCCGCCAGGTGGCGATCAAGACGATGGCGCTGGCGCAGGAGTTCGACGGCGCCGAACTCGCCGAGGCGCGCGAGCGTTTCTTCCGCGAGGCCGAGACGGCGGGGCGACTGCAGCATCGCGACATCGTGACGATCTTCGATGCCGGCGAGGACCAGGACCTCGCCTACATCGCGATGGAGTTCTTGAAAGGCAACGACCTGCAGCGCCACACGCAACAGCCGCAACTGCTGCCGGTGCCGGTGGTGTTGCGCATCGTCGCACGCGTCGCCGAGGCGCTGGCCTATGCGCACAGCCAGGGGGTCGTGCACCGCGATATCAAGCCGGCCAACGTGATGATCGACCTGGCGACCGACACCGTGAAGGTGACCGACTTCGGGATCGCGCGCATCACCGACTCGAGCCGCACCCGAACCGGCATGGTGCTCGGCACGCCGTCGTTCATGTCGCCCGAGCAGATGGCCGGCCGCCGCGTCGACGGACGCTCGGACCTGTATTCGCTCGGCGTGATGCTGTTCCAGCTGCTCACCGGCCGCTTGCCGCACCAGGCCGACTCGATGGCCAAGCTGATGTACAAGATCGCCAACGAGCCAGCGCCCGACATCCGCAGCTTGCGGCCCGACCTGCCGGAGGCGCTCGCCAACGTGGTCACGCTGTCGCTCGAGAAGCGGCCCGAGGTTCGCTACGCCGACGGCCGCCAGCTCGCCGCCGACCTGCGCACCATCGAGGCGAGCTGCGGGCCGGCGCCGCCGGGCACCGACTCCGGCGGGGCCGCCGCCGCACCCCCCGAACCTGATGGATTCGCCGCGACGGTGAAGTTTTCGCGCGACGATCCAAGGCACAATTCCGGGCCGTGATCGCGGGCGCTGCTTCGCGGTCCCACCCTGCGCCATGCCCGCCACCGTGCTATCCAAACCATGAGTTTCGAGTTCTTCAGCGCCACTGATACTGGCCGCGCTCGCAACAACAACGAGGACTCGGTGGCCGTGGACGAGCCGTCGTCGCTGATCGTGCTGGCCGACGGCATGGGCGGCTACAACGCGGGCGAAGTGGCGAGCGGCATGGCCACGTCGTTCATCAAGACCGAGCTCGGGCGCTGGCTGCAAGAAGCGTCGGAGAACGCGTCGGACACCGACGTGCGGCGCGCGATGGACATCTGCGTCGATAACGCGAATCGCGCGATCTTCAACGCCGCCAATTCGAATCCGCAATACGCCGGCATGGGCACCACGCTCGTGGTCGGCGTATTCCGCGACGGCCGATTACTGATGGGCCATGTCGGCGACTCGCGCGCCTACCGCATGCGCGCTGGGCGGCTGACACAGATCACCCACGACCACTCGCTGCTGCAGGAGCAGATCGACGCCGGCCTCATCACCGCCGAGCAAGCAGCGTTCTCGGCCAACAAGAATCTGGTGACGCGCGCGGTCGGCGTCGAAGACACGGTGCTACTCGAAACCCATCTGCACGACCTGATGCCGGGCGACCTCTATCTGCTGTGCTCCGACGGCCTGTCGGACATGCTCGACGATGAAAGCATCTCGCAGTTGTTGCAGGCCAGCGACTCTCTCGAGGACGCGGCCGGTGCGTTGGTGGATGCGGCCAACGATGCCGGCGGGAAGGATAATATTTCGGTGATACTCGCGAGAGTCCGCGGCTCCAGCGGCACGGCACGCTCCTGGTGGCCCTTCCGGCGATAGGTCGAGGCGGCCAGAGACACGATAACGAGAGGTCAAGCAATGGGCAAACTGGTCGTATCGCTCGATGGTGTGGTGATCAAAGAAGTACAGATCACCAAAGACAAGACCACCCTCGGACGCCGCCCTTACAACGACATCGTCATCGACAACCTAGCCGTCAGCGGTGAACACGCAGTGCTTCAAATGGTCGGCGCCGATGTCTTCATCGAAGACCTGAACAGCACCAACGGAACCTATATCAACGGCAAAGCCGTCAAGAAGCAGCTGCTGACGCACAACGACACGGTCGAGATCGGCAAGTACAAGATCAAGTACCTGGTCGAAGACGGCAACGAATACGAGAAGACGATGATCATGAAGCCCGGCACGACGCCGGTGCACGCGCCGTCGTCGGTCGGCTACGCGCCCACCGGCGGCTTCGGCGCTTCGGGCTTCGGCGCGCTCGGCTCGTCGATCGTACCGGCGTCGATCCGCGTGCTCAACGGCGCGGCAGCGGGCCGCGAAGTCAACCTCACCAAGGTCGTCACCACCGTCGGCAAGCCCGGCGTGCAGGTGGCGTCGATCACCAAGCGGCCCGGCGGCTACGTGTTCGCGCATGTCGAAGGCGCGATGCGGCCGACCGTCAACGGCCACCCGCTGATCGGCGAGACGGTGCAGCTGAAGAACGGCGACGTGATCGAGCTCGCCGGCACGCAGATGCAATTCGTCCAGCTCTGACCGAGCTGGCGCGCGCCCTGTGATGCTTTTCACACCGGGCTGATCTGCTGCCGTCGGATCCCCCCGTTTGACGGA
This sequence comes from Betaproteobacteria bacterium, assembly GCA_005882155.1. GTDB lineage: Bacteria > Pseudomonadota > Gammaproteobacteria > Burkholderiales > Burkholderiaceae_C > Albitalea. Next base: position 968 of record VBCQ01000120.1, on the reverse strand, counting down.
CAAATGAGACTTCGACGTCTTGCGCCGCACCCTCAGGCCGCTCAAGATCGCTGAACCCACTCACCGTCGCCGAATTGGGGCGGGCCCACCCTTCCAAACGACATGATCATCCGCGTCCTCGGCTGCTCCGGGGCCATCGCCGCCGGCTGCAGGACGACGTCGTTCCTGCTCGACGGCACTGTGCTCATCGATGCCGGCACCGGCGTTGGCGACCTCACGCTCGACGAGCTGTCGCGCATTGATCATGTGTTGATCAGCCATTCGCATCTCGACCATGTGCTGTCGATCGGCCTGCTCGCCGACAGCGTGCTGCGCATCCGGGGCGCGCAAGCGCGCGGCCCGATCATCGTCGACGCGTTGCCCGAAACCTTGGCGGCCTTGCGCCAACATATCTTCAACGGCGTCATCTGGCCCGACTTCACGCGGCTGCCGAGCGCAGAGGCGCCGGTGCTGGAGTTCAAGCCGCTGGCGGTTGGGGACATCCTCACGCTAGACGGTCATCGCATCGAGGTGCTCAGCGCGGCGCACACCGTGCCCGCAGTGGGCTTCGCCGTCGACGGCGGCGACGCGGGCTGGTGGGTCTACACCGGAGACACCGGGCCGAACCCGGCGCTGTGGGAGCGCCTGGCCAGCATGAGGGTCGCGCACCTGGTCATCGAGACAGCGTTCAGCGATGAGGAACAACAGCTCGCGCGGGTCAGTCGGCACTTGTGTCCGACGTCGCTGCGCCAGGAGCTGGGGTACCTGAACGGCAGCGCGCAAGTTCACATCACGCACATCAAGCCGGGTGAGCTGGAGGCCGTGATGACTGAGATCGGGCAGTTCGATACGCTGCACCGCATCAATGCTTTGCAGGCCGGGCAGGAAATGCAGATGAGTTCGACTGCAATTTCGACCAACGCCGATTGACGTTTTGTGTCAGTTGTTGCCCGCTGCCACCAGCCGTCACAAACCACTTGTGACCGATC
>VBCQ01000487.1 GCA_005882155.1 Betaproteobacteria bacterium | reverse complement strand
GAGCCCGAGTTGGAGAAGAACACGTGCTTGAACTGCGGCGGCGTGATGTCGGCGAGCAATTCGGCAAGCTCGATTGCCGGCGGCGTCGCGGTCTGAAAGAACGAGTTGTAGAAGGGCAGTTGCTTCAGCTGCGCGGTCGCCGCATCGATCAGCTCTTGTCGCCCGTAGCCGACGTTGACGCACCACAGGCCCGACATCGCATCGAGGATCTTGTGACCGTCGCTGTCCCACAAATAAATATTGTCGGCGCGGGTGACGATGCGCGAACCCTTGGCCGCGAGCGACTTGAAATCGGTGAACGGGTGCAGGTAGTGCGCCGAGTCGGCGTCCTGCCACTCCTTGGTCGAACGGTCAACGCTCATACGTGCAGCAGCAGGTGCTCGCGCTCCCACGGCGAGATGACCTTCATGAACTCGTCGTACTCGATTTCCTTCACCTCCGAATAGACGGTGATGAAGTCCTTGCCGAGCACGTCGTGCAAGTCCTTTTCGTCGGCGAGCCAGCCGAGCGCTTCGCTCAGCGATCGCGGCAGCTGGTATTCGGCGAGGTAGGCGTCGCCCTTGCATTCGGCCGTCGGCTCGATGCGGTTTTTCATGCCGAGGTAGCCGCAGGCGAGCGTCGCGGCGACGGCGACATAGGGGTTCGCGTCGGCACCGATCACGCGGTTCTCGATGCGCCGTGCTGCAGGAGTCGCCACCGGCGAGCGGATGCCGACGGTTCGGTTGTCGGTGCCCCATTGGATATTGATCGGCGCAGCGGTCGAGCGCGCGAGCCGACGGTACGAATTGACGTACGGCGCGAACAAGGCCATCGCCGCCGGCGTGTACTTCTGCAGCCCCCCGATGTACCAGAAGAACGCTTGCGTCGGCGAGCCGTCTTCGTTGCTGAAGATGTTCTGCCGCGTCAGCTTGTTGAGCACGCTTTGATGAATATGCATCGCGCTGCCCGGCTCGTTGGCCATCGGCTTGGCCATGAAGGTCGCGTACATCTCGTGGCGCAGCGCGGCTTCGCGGATCGTTCGCTTGAAGAAGAACACTTCGTCGGCAATGCCGAGCGGGTGCGAATGAAAGAAGTTGATCTCCATCTGGCCAGCGCCGACTTCGTGGATCAAGGTGTCGACGTTGAGCTCCATCTGCTCGCAGTAGGCGTAGATGTCTTCGAACAGCGGGTCGAACTCGTTGACTGCGTCGATCGAATAGGCCTGGCGCGACGTCTCGGCGCGACCGCTGCGGCCGCGCGGCGGGCGCAGCGGCGTGTTCGGGTCCGAGTTGCGCTCGATCAAGTAGAACTCGAGCTCGGGCGCAACCACCGGGTCCCAGCCTTCGGCGTCGTAGAGGTCGCAGATGCGGCGCAGCACCGAGCGCGGCGCGTAGCTGATCATCTTGCCGTCGCGGTCGAAGCAGTCGTGGATGACCTGCGCTGTCGGGTCGACGGCCCACGGCACGATGCGCACCGTCGACGGGTCGGGCCGCAAATGCATGTCGCGGTCGGTCGCGTGGATCACGTCGTAGTAGCGGCCCTCCTCAGGGAACTCGCCGGTCACCCCGATCGCGACGATGGCCTCGGGCAGGCGCATGCCGCGGTCTTCGGTGAACTTCTCGCGCGGCAGAATCTTGCCGCGCGCGACGCCGGTGAGGTCGGGCACCAGGCATTCGATCTCGGTGACGCGGCGCTCGTTGAGCCATTACTCGAGCTCGCAGAACGTGAAATTTTCTCGGGGCACCATAAGTCACCTGTGAGAGTCGTGAAACGCCTGGCACGCAGCGCCGAAGGCCTTGAACAAGCGCACCGATACCGGGTTCGTCGCGGCCTGCCATTCGGGATGCCATTGCACGCTGAGGTTGAAGCCCGGCGCGCTCGGCAGCGAGAACGCTTCGATGAGCCCATCGGGTGCGCGCGCCTCCACGCGCAAGCCGTCGGCGAGGCGATTCACGCCCTGGCCATGAACCGAATTCACTTCGACAGGCGACGCGCCGATGATCTGTTCGAGCGTACCGCCCGGCTCGACGTTGACGGTATGCGCGAAGCCGTACCTTACCTCGACCGGCGCGTCGTTTGCGCCGCGGTGATCACGGTGCTGCGGCACTTCGTGGACAGCCTGATGCAGGCTGCCGCCGAGCGCAACGTTGGTCTCCTGAAATCCGCGGCAGATTGCGAACAGCGGCACGCCGCGCTGCAACACGCGCGGGATCAGCGGCAGGGTCCAGTTGTCGCGCTCGACGTCGAGCGGCAACTCGGTGTCGCGCACCGCTTCGCCGAAGCGGCTCGGGTGCACGTTTGACGGCGAGCCGGTCAGCAGCACGCCGTCGGCGAGATCGAGCATCACGTCGATCTCGTCGTCGGCGATCGACGGCACGACCAGCGGCACGCAATCGGCGAGCCGGATCGCGTCGATGTACTTGCGGCCCACGATGTGAAAAGGATGCTGGCCGATCATGCGATTGCATGCCGGCACGAGGACGACGGGTTTTTGTTTCATGAGACGCATGCGACGAGTGTGCCCGCGCCGGATGTCATGTCAATGTTCATCACAGCAAGTCCTTCAAGCGGTAGTACGCCATGCCTGCGACGAGCGCCGGCGTGCGCAGCAGGCGGCCGCCGGGAAACGGGCGATGACGTATCCGTGCGAAGGTGTCGAAGCGGCTCGCGTTGCCGTCGATCGCTTCGGCGACGAGCTTGCCGGCGAGGCCCGTGAGCGCAAGGCCATGGCCGGAGAAGCCTTGCAGGTAGTAGACGCTCTGGAACTGCTGCGCCTTGGAGTCGTGCATCACATCGGCGAGGCGGCCCCCATCGGGTGCGCGCGCCTCCACGCGCAAGCCGTCGGCGAGGCGATTCACGCCCTGGCCATGAACCGAATTCACTTCGACAGGCGACGCGCCGATGATCTGTTCGAGCGTACCGCCCGGCTCGACGTTGACGGTATGCGCGAAGCCGTACCTTACCTCGACCGGCGCGTCGTTTGCGCCGCGGTGATCACGGTGCTGCGGCACTTCGTGGACAGCCTGATGCAGGCTGCCGCCGAGCGCAACGTTGGTCTCCTGAAATCCGCGGCAGATTGCGAACAGCGGCACGCCGCGCTGCAACACGCGCGGGATCAGCGGCAGGGTCCAGTTGTCGCGCTCGACGTCGAGCGGCAACTCGGTGTCGCGCACCGCTTCGCCGAAGCGGCTCGGGTGCACGTTTGACGGCGAGCCGGTCAGCAGCACGCCGTCGGCGAGATCGAGCATCACGTCGATCTCGTCGTCGGCGATCGACGGCACGACCAGCGGCACGCAATCGGCGAGCCGGATCGCGTCGATGTACTTGCGGCCCACGATGTGAAAAGGATGCTGGCCGATCATGCGATTGCATGCCGGCACGAGGACGACGGGTTTTTGTTTCATGAGACGCATGCGACGAGTGTGCCCGCGCCGGATGTCATGTCAATGTTCATCACAGCAAGTCCTTCAAGCGGTAGTACGCCATGCCTGCGACGAGCGCCGGCGTGCGCAGCAGGCGGCCGCCGGGAAACGGGCGATGACGTATCCGTGCGAAGGTGTCGAAGCGGCTCGCGTTGCCGTCGATCGCTTCGGCGACGAGCTTGCCGGCGAGGCCCGTGAGCGCAAGGCCATGGCCGGAGAAGCCTTGCAGGTAGTAGGCGCTCTGGAACTGCTGCGCCTTGGAGTCGTGCATCACATCGGCGAGGCGGCCGAAATCGGGTGCGCGGTTCATCGAGATGTCG
>VBCQ01000486.1 GCA_005882155.1 Betaproteobacteria bacterium | reverse complement strand
TCATCGCATCGGGCTGCGGCACCGACCAGCTCGCACCCGACGCGGCGCGCGGCATCGACGATGTGATCCGCGCCTACGAAGAGCAGATGGAGGCGATCGAAGCGCTCGGCGGCAAGCTCATCGTGATGGCCAGCCGCGCGCTGGCACGCGTCGCGAAAGGACCGGCGGACTACGAGCGGGTCTACGACCGTGTGCTGAGCCAGGCGCGACAGCCGGTCATCCTGCATTGGCTCGGCGACATGTTCGACCCCGCGCTGCGCGGCTATTGGGGCAGCGACGATGTGGATGCGGCGATGAACACCGCGCTCGGTGTCATCGAGGCGCATGCCGGCAAGGTCGACGGCATCAAGATTTCGCTGCTCGACCGGGAGCGCGAGATCGCGATGCGGCGCCGCCTGCCCGACGGCGTGCGGATGTACACCGGAGATGATTTCAACTACGCCGAGCTGATCGCCGGCGACACGAACGGCCGCGCGCCGAACCAGCGCCACAGCGACGCGCTGCTCGGCATCTTCGACCCGATCGCGCCAGCGGCAAGCGCTGCCTTGTGCGCGCTCGCCAAGCGCGACGTCGCCGGCTTTCACGAGATCCTCGCGCCGACGGTGCCGTTGTCGCGCCACATCTTCGGCGCGCCGACGCGCTTCTACAAAACCGGTGTGGTCTTCATGGCCTGGATCAACGGCCACCAGGATCATTTCGTGATGGTCGGCGGGCAGCACAGCGCGCGCTCGATCGTCCATCTCGCCGAGCTGTTGCAGCTCGCCGATGCGGCCGGGTTGATCGCGCAGCCCGATCTCGCGGCACAGCGCATGCGCACGCTGCTCGCGCTGCATGGCATCTCGCGCTGACTCAATGCGCGACTTCTCGGGCGATCACCGCTGGCTGTCGATCAATACCGCAACGCTGCGGGTGCAGTGGCCGCTCGACCGCATCATCGACGAATGCGCCCAGCGCGGCATCCGCGCGATCTCGCCGTGGCGCGATCAGGTCGCTGCGGTCGGCCTGCACGTGGTGGCCCAACGATTGCGCGATACCGGCATCGAGCTGTCGGGCTACTGTCGCGGCGGGATGTTTCCAGCAACGACACCCGAAGCTCGGCAACGCGCGCTAGCCGACAACCGGCGCGCCGTCGACGAAGCGAAGACGCTGAACGCGCCCTGCCTCGTGCTCGTCGTCGGCGGCCTGCCCGGCGCGCTCGACGGCACGCCCGCGCACAAGAACATCGCTGCCGCGCGCAGCGACGTGCGCGACGGCATCGCGGCGACGCTTGCGTATGCGCGAAGCGTCGGCGTCCCGCTCGCGATCGAGCCGCTACACCCGATGTATGCAGCCGACCGCGCCTGTGTCAACACACTCGAGCAGGCGCTCGATCTGTGCGACGAGCTCGACCCCGAACGCAGCGGCGCACTCGGCGTGGCGGTCGACGTCTACCACGTGTGGTGGGACCCGAAGCTGCAGGCGCAGATCGCGCGCGCTGGCCGTCCGCGCCTGCTCGCGTTTCATGTCTGCGACTGGCTGGTGCCGACACGCGACTTGCTGACTGACCGCGGCATGATGGGCGACGGCGTCATCGACGTCCCGCAAATTCGCCGCTGGATGGAAGACGCAGGGTTCAGCGGCTACAGCGAAGTCGAGATCTTCTCGAGCGAGAACTGGTGGAAGCGCGACGGCGGGGAGGTGCTCGATGTGTGCATCGCGCGGCATCGCAGCGCAGTGTGATCACGCCGGCGCAAGTGCCGTCCGCCTCACCCGCTGAACATTGAACGCACTGACGATCAGCACGGCCTGCACAACGGCGATGCCAAGCCACACTTGCTGCGGCCGATGCAGGTCCATCAAGGTGCCGAACAGCAGCGGCGCCACGGCCTGGCCGATGTCGAGCCCCGAGTAGACGACACCGTAGACGCGGCCGGTCGCGTTGTCGGGCGACGAGCGCTTGACCAGCAGATCGCGCGATGGCCCGGCGATGCCGGCGCCCATTCCCATCGCGCCGAACAAGACCGGCACCGCGGCGGCACTGACATCGGCGTAGCCGAGCGTCAACGCGATGATCGCCGCTGCACCGAAGCCAGCCCCGACGATGCGTTCGCAGCGTGCCGGGTCGGACGCCAGAAAGCCGCCCGCGACCATGCCTGCGGCACTGCACACCATGTAGACCGTCAGGCACATCGCCGCGACATGCGCCGGCACGCCATGCAGCAATCGCGCGGCTTCGGGCGCGAACGCCTGCACCCCGCTCAGCGACATCGCGTAGAAGAAGAAGAACGCGAAGCACATCCACACCGCGGGGATCGACAGGAAGTCGAGGCTGCTGCCCGACACCGCGACTGCGCCGGCCGCCGGTCGGCGCGCGGACGCGATGTCGAGCGCGAGCTGCTCGCGTTGCGACCAGAGCACGGCGAGCACGACGAGCACCAGTGCGCCGGCGCACAGCAAGGCAACACGCCACGAAAACGCGAGGGTCAGCGGCACCAGCACCGCGGGCGCCAGCGCCCAGCCGAGGCTGCCGGTGATGCCGTGCACGCTGAACGCATGGCCGAGGCGCGACGGGTGGACCTTGCGGTTGAGCAGCGTGTAGTCGACCGGATGAAAGACGCCGTTGCCGGTACCGGCGATGACCGAAAAGAAGGCCAGCGTCCAGTAGCTGCGGCTGATCGCGAAGCCGCAGGCGGCGAGCGCGAGCAGCGCGAGGCCACCGAAGAGGATCGGCCGCGGACCGAAGCGGTCCACGACGAAGCCCGAAAGCGCCTGCACGACGCACGACACGACGAAGAAGATCGTCATCAGCAGCCCGAGCTCGGCGTAGCTCACGGCGAACGCGTCCTTCAGCCACGGAAACAGCGGCGCCAACAGCAGCTGGCTGAAGTGGCTGATGCAGTGCGCGAGGCCGACCAGGCCGATCAAGCTTGCGTCGCGGCGCACCGCGTGCGGCGCCGCCGGAAGCGCGTTCGAAGACTCCATGCCGCGATGGTAGAGCAGCACCCGTTCTCACCCTCATTCAGGGGGTTTGCTACAGAGTGTTTCAGATGCGGGCTCGAGACTCG
>VBCQ01000485.1 GCA_005882155.1 Betaproteobacteria bacterium | reverse complement strand
CCGCGTGCTCGCGCCGCACTGCGTCGACTTCGGCGCGCGCGACGGAGGTGACCCAGATGCGGCCGGTCAGCATGTCGGTCAGCGACTGCGGCGTCCCCGAGACCAGCACGCGGCCCTTGTTCATGATTGCGAGGTTCGGGCACAGGTCGTCGACATCGGACACGATGTGGGTCGACAGCAGCACGATCACTTCTTCGCCGATTTCGACGAGCAGGTTGTGAAAGCGCGAACGCTCCTCCGGGTCGAGGCCCGCGGTCGGCTCGTCGACGATGATCAGCTTGGGGTTGCCGAGCAGCGCCTGCGCAATGCCGAAGCGCTGGCGCATGCCGCCGGAAAATCCGCCGAGCGCTTTCTTGCGCACGTCATGCAAATTGGTCTGGCGCAGCAGGGCGTCGACCACCTCGCGCCGCTCGGCGCGATTTGCGAGCCCCTTCAGCCGCGCCAGATGATCGAGCAAGTCTTCGGCGCTGACCTTCGGGTAGACGCCGAAGTCTTGCGGCAAATAGCCGAGCACGCGACGCACGGCGTCTTTGTCGCGAAGAATGTTGATGCTGCCGGGCATGTCGGCGAGCTGCGCCGAGCCCGAGTCGGCGTCCTGCAGGGTCGCCAGCGTTCGCATCAGGGTCGACTTGCCGGCGCCATTCGGCCCGAGCAGGCCGAACATGCCGGTGGGGATCGACAGCGTGACGTCGTCGAGCGCGCGCACGCCGTTGGGATAGGTCTTCGACAGACCGGTGATGTGCAGTTGCATGGGGCAGGGCGGTAGGGACCGTCGGAGAGCGATGGGCGCGAGTATGTCCGCGCCGGCGCCGATCCCCAACGCGCGTGCGACGAATTGCGCGATCGGTGGGATGGACAGTCGGATTCATCCGGCGTGCGCCGGATGAATCAGCACTCGATGCCGCGGAATCGACCCCGCGGCATCCGGCTCAGACCGCGTAATCCTGCAGCGACTTGCCGGCCTTCAGTGCGTCGCGCAGCCATTGCGGGCGCGGACCACGGCCGACCCAGGTGTTGCCCGAGGTGTCGCGGAATTTCACCGTTGGCGAGTATTTGGTCTTCGATTTCCGTCTGGCGCGCTTGGCCACCGGGGCGGCGCGCTTGACGCTGGATGCGCCGCCGAGGCCGAGATCACTGGCGGTCAAGCCATAGGCGAGAACCGCCTCCTTGATTCGGGCAATGACGCCATCGGCCTCTTTGCGCTTGAGCCTGTCGGCCTCGCGCTTGAGGGTGTCGATTTGTTTCTGGATTTGTGCGTAGGTTTTTGCCATGGAAGGTCGGATGATTATTGCGACGGTGCGCAGCTTACCTCCCTGATCGGGTTTCTTCGAGCCCTTTTTAGCGAATCACGCGCTAATTGCGAAGGTACCACGGTAATTAGCCTGGCCGCAATTCGGGTCAATCAACAATTCCGGCGTCAATCGCTGGCCGCCTCGATGACCATTTGCACCCGTTGCCGCCCGTTGTATTCATCCAGACTCAGGCGATATGCGAGCGTGACTCGATCGGGAAGCGGATCGCTGCGGCCGAACCAGATCGCATCGCGCAGCGTTCCGGCATGGCGAACGCTCAATTTGAGGTGGCGCTCCCCCACCAGGCGCTGCGACACGATGTCGACGACGTCGCTGAACATCGGCGGCTCGAAGGCCTGGCCCCAGACCTGCGCATCGAGCGATTGCACCGTCTCCGGCGTGAAGTACTCGCCGCCGAGCGGTCCGTCGCTGAGCAGCTTGCGCGCGAGCGTCGTCGCGTCGAGCCACTCGTGGGCGACGCGCTGGAAGGCTTGGTCGAAGCAGTCGAAGTCTTCTTCGGCCAGCGTGCAGCCGGCCGCCATCGAATGGCCGCCGAATTTCTTCAATACCGCGGGATGGCGTTTGCTGATCAAGTCCAATGCGTCGCGCAAATGAAACCCGGGAATCGAGCGGCCCGAGCCTTTGAGCAACCCGTCTTGGCCGAGCGCGAAAACGAAGGTCGGGCGATGAACGCGGTCTTTGAGGCGCGACGCAACGATGCCGACCACGCCTTCGTGAAACTCGGGGTCGAAGATCGCCAATGCCGAAGGCGGCTCGCCCTCAGGCATCAATGTTTCCAACATCGCTTCGGCCTGTTCGCGCATGCCGGCCTCGACGTCGCGCCGCTCGCGGTTGATTGCATCGAGCGTCTTCGCGAGCTCGTTGGCGCGGGCGACATCGTCGGTCCACAGGCATTCGATGCCCAAGGTCATGTCCGACAAGCGGCCCGCCGCATTGATTCGCGGGCCGAGCGCAAAGCCGAAATCGAAGCCGCTGGCGCGCCGCGCATCGCGGCCGGCGGCCGCGAACAATGCCGCGACGCCGGGCTGCATCTTGCCGGCGCGAATTCGCTTCAGGCCTTGCGCGACGAGGCGGCGGTTGTTGGCATCGAGCTTGACCACGTCGGCGACGGTGCCGAGCGCGACGAGGTCGAGCAGCGCATCGAGCCGCGGCTGCGTGTCGGCGCTGAACGCGCCGCGTCCGCGCAATACGCCGCGCAGCGCGAGCAGCACATAGAACATCACGCCGACGCCGGCGAGGTTCTTGCTCGCGAAGGCGCAGCCGGGCTGATTCGGGTTGACGATCACTTGTGCGTCGGGCAACACGACTTCGTCGCCGACCAGCGCCGGCAGGTGATGGTCGGTGACGAGCACCGCGACGCCATGGGCGCGCGCATGCGCGATGCCGGCGAGGCTTGCGATGCCGTTGTCCACCGTCAGCAGCAACGCCGGCTGCTTTTGCAGCGCGAGGTCGACGATGGCCGGCGTGAGGCCGTAGCCGTGCACCGCGCGGTCGGGCACGACGTAGCTCAGGCTGCCGGGGGCAGCGCCGAGCAGCGCGAGGCCGCGCAGCGCGACCGCGCAGGCGGTGGCGCCATCGCAGTCGTAGTCGGCGACGACGCAGATGCGTTGTCCGGCGGCGAGGGTATCGGCGAGCAGTTGCGCGGCGGCTGCGGCGCCGAGCAAGTCGGTGGGTGCGAGCAGGCGCGCGAGGCCGTCGTCGAGCTCGTCGGTCGAGCGCACGCCGCGCGCGGCGAAGAGGCGCGCGAGCAGCGGATGAACCCCTGCTTGCTCGAGTGCCCACACGGCGCGCGGCGGCGCATCGCGCAGCGTGATCGTCGGTGAGCTCACAGAGCCTCCAGTGCGACGTGCGGCGGCGTTGCGCGCCAGGTT
>VBCQ01000117.1 GCA_005882155.1 Betaproteobacteria bacterium | reverse complement strand
CAAGTCGTAGAGGTAGACCTCGCTGCGCGCGCGCTCCAGCTTGTGCAGCTCGTATGCCACCAGTCCACCCACCACGGTCGCCGCCTTCAAGGCGACCAACACGATCACATGCTCTTTGCTCAAGACCTCTTGACAGTAGGCCTCGCTCGGCGGTGCAGCGAGGTGGGTGTCAGCGTCGTCGAACGCCTCGGCGAAGACGGCATTCAACTGGCGCAGCAGCTGAACGTCTGCTCGCGTCAAACGGCGGATCTGCGGCGCATGCATGGGCTCTCTCCAGGGTGTTGACGGGTGTCGCGGCTGAAGTTTCACATGTGCCGCGAAGCGGCGAAATCGCCTAGAGTGGCTGCCTGTAGGTCACGCCAGCGTGAGGTGATGTCATCTGATTCAAGCGAAGGATCGCCAATGTCTGCGACCAATGCATCCGATCCCCCCGGCGACACCGCGCCAATACCCGCGGTTGCCACGAAAGAAGAAATCGGTGAGGCGAACGCCAAATTGCTCAAATTGCAGCAAGACCTGCTCGCCTTGCACGAAAAGATTCTCGGAATTCGGGAGAAGGATTTATACGATGTGAGGCACACCGTCGACGGACTGGATTTGCGAATCAAGGTTGGCCTGATCGTCGGTACATTGGTGATTGGCGCGCTCGGGGCATTGGGCTTCAAGCAGATCGGCGATGTCGACAAGCTTGTCGCGACATCCATCAAGACGCACATTGGCGAGTCACTGGGTTACTACGACCAAGCCGCAAAAGCGATTTATCTCGAGCGCAACCGTGGCTGCGCAAGCGCGATCGAGCTCTACCGCGATCTTGCAAATCAACGCCCCGACGACGACCTGATCTTTGCCAACCTGATGAATTGTCTCAACGAGACGGAACAATTCGAGGCCGGGCTCGACTACTTCGATCGGATGAAGAAATTGGGCGCCTTCCCTGGAAAGATGGATTTGCCAATGGCATACAACAATGCAGGCTGGATGCTGACGGTCAATTCATTCAAAGACGGCAACCTCGCGGCGCAGGCCGAGGAAATACTCAAGAAAGCAGACAACCTCGGCGTTGCCAGCGACAGCCCGGAACTGCATTACGTCATCGCGAATCTCGCTATTCTGGAGCTTTCGATGGGAAATATCGATGCAGCGAAGCGGTATGCCCAGCGTCGAAACAGCATGCCCGGCGAAGCGCTGAATTTCTCCGGCGACGAGCGAAGGCGATGGTTCAAGGCTTTGCTGGAAAAGCGCAAGACAGCAAAGCAAGAACTCGAAGTGCTGTTTCCGGGTTCGTTTTCACCGCCGCCAAAGTAAATCGCGAATTATCTGGATGAGGAGGCAATGCCGTGACCCAACAATCAATCAGCGAATCACCGACCACCGAGCGCATCGTCCGCGAGGCGCGAATCTCATGGTGGGTGCTATGGCCGAAGATTGCGCTGGGTCTCGGTGGCGCAGCATTGGCACTCTGGGGCCTCTACCGGCAAGACAACCTCGGCTATGCAATTGCGGTGATCGGCGCGGTCGCATTCTTTTGGCTGTTCTGTAGCGCCCTGATCCGCCGCATCGCGATGAAGATCAAGCTGACCGATCGCTACGTGATCATGGAGTCGGGACTCGCGAGCCGCCACACCTCGACGGTGATGCTCAACCGCGTCGAGAGCATCGACATCGACCAGACGGTGTGGCAGCGGATGACCGGCTATGGCACGTTGACGATACGCGGCATGGGCAGCGAGGATTTGCGCATCGTCGGCGTGCAAGACCCGGTCGGGTTTCAGGCCGATGCGCGCCGGGCGATCAACATGGCCAGTGGCTCCGACCGAGTCTAGAGGCGACTCAGAAGTCCGCCGTCCATCCCAGCGCAACGCCGCTGCGCGGCACGAGCTGAATGCCGGTGACGTTCTGGACCAGCGGCAGCTGCAGATAGCCGTACAGCGTCGAGTGCTGCCCGACGGCGACGGTGAGACCCGGGCTCAGGTCGAGCATCGTCGAGCCGCTGTTCTGCGGTTCGGCTTGCGCGCCGGTGTCGTGGCCGCGGCGACGCAGGTTCAGCTGCAGCACGCTGCCGAAACGTTCCGAGAACGCGTGTGACCAGCCCAGCGATGCTTCGAGCCGCGTGCCGGGGCGAAACTCTTCGCGCTTGTTCAGTGCTTGCGTCACGCTGGCTTGGCCGATGAGCGCATTGCTGACCCCGATGGCGTGGCGCAGCGCGAATCCGAGCACGATGTCGGTCGTGCCGCTGCCGGGCTGCAGCGCGCGTTCGGCGCGGCTGCCGTCGGCGTTGACGACGTTGATCGATCCGCTCGGCAGCTTCAACCCGCCGAACCATGCCCACGCAGTCTGCACGTCGTCCGACAGGCTCTGATGTCGCGCCAGCACCTGCACGTCGCCGAGCTTCGTGAAGCGCCACTGCTCGCGCGTGGAGGGCTGACCGGTCATGGCGTCGATGAGGTCGTGCACATGGTCGCGCTTGACGACGGGGATGCGCAGCGACAGCGACCAGGCCTTGTCGAAGCCGTAGGTCAGCGTCGTGACGACATTGAGGTTCTTCGTGTGCCGCTCGATGGCCTCTTCGTCGGTGACCTGGCTCGCGTCGATATTGCTCGTGCCCTGGCGCAAGCGCGACTGGTTCACCGACTCGATTCGCAGGTCGGCGCTCCAGCCGACATGCGGCTCGCCGGTGCCTTGCGCGTAGCGGTCGGTCATCAGCGAGCAGAACGCCGAGCCGCATGACGCGGATGCGAGAGATGACGTGGCGAGCAGCGTCGCCGCGGCGCCAAGTCGGAATGAAGGATTGGTTCTCATGATCTGTGAGGCGAAGGCATTGCGGCCTGCGCTCGATCGAGCGCAGGCCAAGAGGTGAATGGCGTGGGCCATCGCGTCGCGCGGGCATACCGCAGCGACGCGGGCGGGCGGGCTTCAGCCGCGACGCGGCGGTGCGTGCTGTAGCCGGGCCGCCCATTCGGCATGGGCGTCGGCAATCGCATCGAAGGTCGACTGCAGCCGAGGATGCGGCAGCGATGCGCGTGGCGTTGCAAACAGAAGCGGCGACGCCTCGTGCGGCGCGAATGTCGCGAGCGCCGTCAGCGCGCAATGGTCGCCGGCATGCGCGGCAGCGTCGTGCTGGTTGTGGTCGCTCGGGTCGGTGGGGGCACCCGCATGCCCCGCGTGATGGTGGTGAGCGGCGTGCTCACCTGCGTTGGCCGAAGGCAGCGCGACGCCGTAGACCGGGCAGACTTCGGCCACCGGCACCCCGCGCACGTGCGCCGCGCCGGCCGCGAACATCGGCACCGCGGCCTTGAGCAGCAGCGCGAGCACGGCGGCCCACAGCATGACGCGCGACGATGTGGACTCGGCGAACATGCTGCTCAACCGGGTTGCAGCCCCGCGGCTTCAACTCCGGCGATGCAAATGGCCTCGTCCTCGTCGCCGGTGCCGCCGCTTGCACCGACCGCACCGACGACCTTGCCGGCCGGGTCTTTGATCAGCACCGCGCCGGTTTGCGGAATGAACTTGCCCTGGCCGGTCGACGCGAGCGCGCCGAAGAACGCCGGCAGGTCCTTCGCGCGCTGCGTCAGCACGCGCGACGCGGCGCCCATCGCGATCGACGCCCACGCCTTGCCCATCGCAATGTCGGTGCGGAACATGCTGGCGCCGTCCTCGCGCTGCGCCGATTTGATGTGGCCGCCATCGTCGAGCACGACGATCGCCATCGGCTTGTGGCCGGCCTCGTTCGAGCGCGCGAGCGCGGCGGCGATGATCTGGTTGGCTTGGGCGAGGGTGAGGGCCATGGCGGATGTTCTCGAAGCGACGACAACAGTCTGAAGTGTGCCTCGGGATCGCCTGTTGCGCGTTTGTCGCGTCATACTCGCATCCATCGGTTCGGGTAACCGCCAACAGGGAGCGAGCGATGGATGACGCAACGACTGGCACTGTTGTTGAATCGCGCAGCGTGGACGCGGGCCGCGCCACCAATTGGTGGAGCGAGGCCTGGGCGCTGTTCACGAAGAACGCCGGCATGTGGATCGTGCTCGGGCTGATCCTGCTGGTGATCTTCATCGTGCTCTCGGTCATCCCGTTCCTCGGTGGGCTCGTCGCGTCACTGCTGATGCCGGTCTTCGTCGGCAGCTGGATGACGGCGGCGCGCAAGGCCGAGGCGGGTGGCGCGCTCGACGTCAACGATCTCTTCACCGCCTTCAAGGGCGACAAGCTGACACCGCTCATCGTGCTCGGTGCGCTGCTGCTGGCCGCGACGCTCGTCATCAGCGTTGTCGCGGTCGCGCTCGGCTTCGGCGCGGTGATGGGGATGATGGTCGGTGGCCATAGCAGCGGCGCTGCCGGAATGATGGCCGCCGCCGGTGCGGGCATGCTTGCGCTGCTGGTCTGCCTCGCGTTCGGCCTGGTCGTCGCGATGGCGTTCTGGTTCGCGCCGGCGCTCGTGGTCTTTCGCAATGTCGCGCCGGTCGATGCGCTGAAGGCGAGCTTTGCAGCGTGCCTGAAAAACATCGTGCCGTTCCTCGTCTACGGCCTCATCTACATCGTCGCCGCGATCGTCGCGTCCATCCCCTTCGGCCTCGGCTGGATCGTGCTGGTGCCGGTCGTGCTGCTGACGGCGTATGGGTCGTACAAGGATGTGTTCGGTTGATGCGGCAGGAAGCGGTGCGGGGGCTTCGATACCTCAGCCCGAACGGGATTGGTTGAGATGTTGACGGAAGGCTTTGGCCTCCGTTCGCCCTGAGGTATCGAAGGGCGCCGAGCATCCTGAGCTTGTCGAAGGACCTGAGGTATCGAAGGGCCTGCGCACACCGGATTCAATCCACCGGCCAAGGCATCGACTTCGGCAGCGTGATCGGCTCTGCCTCGCCCGGCCCCGCGTCACGCTGGCGCGCATCGACCCCGCGCCACCACGGCGTCACGCTGTCGACGTTCGCCGGCTCGACCGCTTCGCCGAGGCGCGGCATCACGAGCTGCACACCCTTCGCTGAGCCGAGCGACAACAAGGTCTCCGCCGGCTCGTCCCACGCGTGCAGCGCCAGGCTGAAGGTGCCCCAGTGCACCGGGAGGAACGCGCCGCCGCCGAGCAGCGACCAGGCTTCCAGTGCGTTGGCCGGCCCAAGGTGGATGTCGCCCCATGACGGATGAAAAGCGCCGACCTCGAGCATCACCAAATCAAACGGGCCGAGCCGTTCGCGGATCGTCGCGTATTCGGTCGTGAGGCCGGTGTCGCCGCTGAAGAAGACCGCGTGGCGCGGCGTGCGGATCGCAAGCGACGACCACAGCGTGGCGTTGCGGTCCTTCAGGCCGCGGCCGGAGAAATGCTGCGACGGCGCGGCGGTCACCGTGAGCTCGGCGTCGCGCAGCGTGTGCGACTCCCACCAGTCGAGCTCGGTGATGCGCTCCGGCGCCACGCCCCAGGCTTCGAGGTGCGCGCCGACGCCGAGCGAGGTGACAAAGGGCACATCGTGGCGGGCGAGCTCGCGGATCGTCGGATAGTCGAGATGGTCGTAGTGATCGTGCGAGACGAGCACGAGGTCGATCGGCGGCAGCGCGCGCAATGCGATCGGCACCGGCTGAAAGCGCTTTGGCCCGGCCAGGCGTGACGGCGACGCGCGCGGGCCCCACACCGGGTCGGTCAGCACGCGCAGGCCATCGATCTCGATCAGCACCGTCGAGTGGCCAAGCCAGGTGGCGCGCAGGCCGCTGCCCGGCGCCCGGCGCCATGCGTCGAGCGGGTTCAGCGAGGGCAGCGGGCCGCGCGGCACGCGGCGCTCGCCGCCGCACAAGAACTCGCCGACGGTCGGGCGCGGTGCGCTCAAGTCGCGCAGGCCGGGCGGCACCGGATGAACATTGCGAAACGCCTCGCCGCCCCACAGCGACGAAGCCTTCATGCGCTCGAGCCGCGCACCCGCGGGCTTGGCACCGAATGTCTTCATGGGTGGCGTTTGATTTGCGGTTTGGGCAGCGGCATGGCGGGCAGCATTTCGGCTGCCACTGTAAGCCCATGCGCTCGACCGCGCGCCGTGTCTCGCGCTACGGAGCGCAACCCGGCAACCCGAAGCTCGCGATCCGCGTGCGCCACGGCGCGAGGCCGGTGACCGCGTAGTACTCGTTGACGTACCAGAAGGTGCAGTCGTCGGTCGGGTCGACGTTCAGCGAGGTGTAGTCGCCCCAGCGCGAGTTGGTCGTCGTTTGCACGCCGCTGCCGTTGATCACGACGCCTTCGCCGAGCGTCATCTGGCCGAGCGGATCGCCGGCGAGCCGACCGGTGTAGCGGATGCCGGGGAATACGTCGACGCCATTGACGACGCTGAAGCCGAGCGCGATGTTGCCCTTGCGGTCCATCGCGACGCTGCCCATCCAGCGGTGCACGCCGTCGTTCGGCGCGTAGGTGCCTTGCTGATAGACCGAGTAGCTGCCGGCGCTGCGCCGGATCTCGTAC
>VBCQ01000483.1 GCA_005882155.1 Betaproteobacteria bacterium | reverse complement strand
CGTCAAGTTCGAAGGCTGCTATCACGGCCATGCCGATTCGCTGCTCGTGAAAGCCGGCTCCGGTCTCGCGACCTTCGGCAACCCCACGAGCGCCGGCGTGCCGGCCGACGTCGTGCACCACACGCTGGTGCTCGAGTACAACAACGCCGCGCAACTCGACGAAGCGTTCGCGTTGCATGGCGACGCGATCGCTTGCGTGATGATCGAGCCGATCGCCGGCAACATGAACTTCGTCCGCGCCGGCGTGCCGTTCATGAAGCGCTTGCGCGAGCTGTGCACGCGGCACGGCGCGCTGCTCGTATTCGACGAGGTGATGACCGGCTTTCGCGTCGCGCTTGGCGGCGCGCAAAGCCTGTATGCCAAAGCGATCCCCGGCTTCGAGCCCGACATGAGCGTGTTCGGCAAGGTTATCGGCGGCGGCATGCCGCTCGCGGCCTTCGGCGCCAAGCGTGCCGTGATGGAATTGCTCGCGCCGCTCGGCCCGGTGTACCAGGCCGGCACCTTGTCGGGCAACCCGGTCGCGACCGCGTGCGGCCTCGCGACCTTGCGTGAGATCCAGAAGCCCGGCTTCTTCGATTCGCTTGCAGTCAGCACGCGCTCGCTGGTCGACGGACTGCTGCTCGCCGCGCGCGACGCTGGTGTACCGATGGCGGGCGACAGCGAGGGCGGCATGTTCGGCTTCTTCTTTGCGAGCGCACTGCCGCAGAACTACGCGAGCGTGATGACGACAGACAAGGAGCGCTTCAACCGCTTCTTCCACGGCATGCTCGAGCGCGGTGTGTATCTCGCGCCGGCGCTCTATGAAGCCGGCTTCGTCAGCGCCGCGCACAGTGAGGCCGACATCACCGCGACGATCGCTGCCGCCCGTGAAGCGCTGCGCTGACGACAACTACAGCTGACCGACGTAAGCCTGCATGCGCTGCCGCGCTGCAGCGTCAGGCATGCCGCCGACACCCGCACCCATGTTCTCATCCATATGCGCCGGCCGGCGCGTCGCCGGAATCGCACAAGTCACCGCCGGGTGCGAGACAACCCACTTCAAAAAATACTGCGCCCAGTTTGCACAACCGATCTCGCTCGCCCACGCAGGCAGCGGCCGACGGCCGATGCGGTCGAACAGATCGCCGCCGTCGAACGGCCGGTTGATGACGACCGCGAGGCCGCGCTCGGCGGCGAGATTCATCAGCGGCTCGGCGCTCGCATCGGCAAGGTTGTAGGTGATCTGCAGCACGTCGATCGGCTCGCTGCGGATCACCCGCTCGGCTTCGTCGTGCTTACGTCCGTGTGAGGTCGACACACCGATGTAGCGCACTCTCCCCTGCTCCTTCCACTGGCGAAGCGTCTTGATGTGGCCGCGCCAGTTGAGAAGGTTGTGCACCAGCAGCACGTCGAAGCGCGGCACGCCCCACAGTCGCAGCGAGTGCTCGAGCTGACCGGGCCCGAGCCGCTCGAACGGCGTCCATACCTTGGTCTGCGCGAACAGCTTGCCTTCGTGCCCCACGTTCGGCAACAGCTCGCCGAGCAGGGCTTGCGCGCCGCCGTACATCGGCGATGAATCGATCACGCCACCGCCGGCAGCTAAGAAGCGCTGCAGGACGGCGCGCCGCTGCGACTTGGCGGCTGCGTCATCACCGACGTCGAAGGTGAGCCAGGTGCCTATGCCGATCGCCGGCACGGTCTCGGCAGCACGCCCGAAGCCGCGACGCGTCGACGATGCCTGCGCTTGCAGAGGTGCCGAAGGTGCCGCGAGTGCCGCCGGCGTCAACGCGAGAAAACGGCGTCGGTCCATGCGTCACTGATCGACACCGAAGCGTGAAGTTCAACCTCGGGCCGATCATCCTGCGTGCCTAGAATCGACGCATGCACATTCACATTCTCGGCATCTGCGGGACCTTCATGGGCGGGCTCGCGGCGCTTGCGCGCGAAGCGGGTCACAGCGTCACCGGTTGCGACAAAGGCGTGTACCCGCCGATGAGCGATCAGCTGCGCGCGCTCGGCATCGAATTGATCGAAGGCTACGACGCGGCGCAGCTCGCGCTGAAACCCGATCTGTTCGTCATCGGCAACGTCGTCACCCGCGGCAACCCGCTGGTCGAGGCGATCCTCGATGCTGGCGTCGCGTACACGAGCGGCCCGCAGTGGCTCGCCGAGAACGTGCTGCAAGACCGCCATGTGCTCGCCGTGGCCGGCACGCATGGCAAGACGACGACGACCTCGATGCTCGCGTGGATCCTCGAGCGCGGCGGGTTGAAGCCGGGCTTTCTGGTCGGCGGCGTGCCGCTGAACTTCGGCGTGTCGGCGCGCCTGGGCGAGGGCAAGACCTTCGTCATCGAAGCCGACGAATACGACACCGCGTTCTTCAACAAGCGCAGCAAGTTCGTTCACTACCGGCCACGCACGGCGCTGCTGAACAACCTCGAGTTCGACCACGCCGACATCTTCGATGACCTGGCCGCGATCGAGCGCCAGTTCCATCACCTCGTTCGCACCGTGCCGTCGCACGGCCGGCTCGTGGTCAACGCGCGCGACGATGCGCTGCAGCGCGTGCTCGCCGCCGGTTGCTGGAGCGAGGTGATCCGCTTCGGCGCACGCAAGGAAGCGCCCGGCGAGTTGCGCGCGCGCGGCGAGCCGCATGCGTTCGACGTGCTGCGCGGCAGCTTGAAGATCGCGCGCGTCGAGTGGTCGCTGCTCGGCGAGCACAACCAGATGAACGCACTCGCCGCCATCGCCGCGGCCGAGCATGTCGGCGTGCCGCCCGACGCCGCGGCGAAAGCCCTGGCCAGCTTCGAGAACGTGCGGCGCCGGCTCGAGCTGTGTGGCAAGGTGAAGCTCGGCGGCGGCGAAGTGAAGGTCTACGACGACTTCGCGCATCACCCGACGGCGATGCGAACGACGATCAACGGCCTGCGCCGCAAGATCGATGCGCGCGAGGCGGCCGAGCATGGCGAGCACCAGCGCATCCTCGCCGTGTTCGAGCCGCGGTCGAACACGATGAAGCTCGGCTCGATGAAGGCGCAGTTGCCGTGGTCGCTCGAAGAGGCCGACCTCGCCTTCTGCCACAGCGGCGGCTTGAGCTGGGACGCCGCACAAGCGCTTGCGCCGATGGGCGCTCAGGCCGTCGTCTGCGACAACATCGACAAACTCGTCGCGCGCGTGGTTGCCGCGACGAAGCCGGGTGACCATATCCTGTGCATGAGCAACGGCGGCTTCGGGGGCGTGCATGCCAAGCTGCTCGACGCGCTGGCCGCGCGCCGCTGACACGGGTCTCGATGGCGATCACGCACCTGCTTTACCTGCACGGCTTTCGTTCGTCGCCGCAGTCGAGCAAGGCGCGCCGGATGGCAGCCTGGGTGCAGCAGCATCGGAGCGACCTTCACTGGTGGTGCCCGCAATTGCCGCCGTCGCCGAAGGAGGCGATCGCGCTCATCGACGTGGGCATCGCGGCGTGGCCGAGCGACAAGATGGCCGTCATCGGCAGCTCGCTCGGCGGCTTCTATGCCACCGTCGTCGCCGAGCGAATCGGCTGCAAGGCGGTGCTGCTCAACCCGGCGGTCGAGCCGGCGCGCGACCTCGCGCAGCACATCGGCGAAACGACCGCGTGGCACAGCGATGACCACTTCTTCTTCAAGCCCGAGTTCATCGCCGAGCTGCGGGCCTTGAAGCCGCGGACGATCACCCGGCCCGAGCGCTACTTCGCCGTCATCGCCAAAGGCGACGAGCTGCTCGACTGGCGCGAGATGAGCGCGCGCTACGTCGCTTGCCGGATGAAGCTGCTCGACGCCGGCGACCACGCGCTGAGCGACTTCGATATGCACCTACCCGATGTGCTGCGCTTCCTCGGCCTGGAGTCGCCGCTCACCAGTGAATGAGCGTGCGCAGGATGCTGCCCCAGATCTCGATGTTGAACCAGAAGAGCACCGCGGCGAACACCCAGCGCCGAAAGCGCCGCGCGAGGTCGAGCCACTCTTCGGTGCCGCTCAAGACGAAGATGACGAAGGCGAGCAGCCCGCCGGCCGCGAGCAGCAGCGTGAAGATTCCGATGATCCAGCGAAAGATCGTCATGGCGTCACAGCAGCATCGGTAGACGCTCGATCAGCAGCACCGCGAAGAAGCCGAGTGCTGCGATCAGCGTCCACTTGACGATGCGGATGCCGAGCGCGCGATAGCGCTGCTGGCCGGTGCCGACATAGATCGCGAAGCACACCACGCCCGCAATCAGCAGCAGCAGGACGAGCGCGCGAAAGATCACCATTCCGGCGGGGTCGCGTCACCACGCCGGAGCCAGGTCGGCGAGCCCGGCGGGCGCGCGCGACGCATCATCGAAAGTCACGATCTCGCAGGCCGACTCGTCGGCGAGCACGGCGCGCACGAGCTTGTTGTTCAGCGCGTGGCCCGACTTGAACGCGGTGTAGGCGCCGATCAGCGGATGGCCGGTGACGTACATGTCGCCGATCGCATCGAGGATCTTGTGCTTGACGAACTCGTCGTCGTAGCGCAGCCCCTCGCCGTTGAGCACCTTGACGTCGTCGACGACGATCGCGTTGTCCATGCTGCCGCCGAGATCGAGGCCGCGCGAGCGCATCAGCTCCACGTCTTTGGTGAAGCCGAAGGTGCGGGCACGCGCGATCTCGCGCTTGTACTGACCTGAGCCCATGTCGAACACGAAGCGCTGGCCGGTCGAATTGACCGCCGGATGGTCGAAGCCGATTTCGAAGCTGAGCTTGTAGCCGTCGAAGGGCTCGAGGCGCGCCCACTTCAGCGTCGGCCCAGCGCCCTCACGGATCTCCACCGGCTTCGTGATGCGCAGAAAGCGCTTCGGCGCGCTCTGCAACTCGATGCCCGCGCTTTGCAAGAGGAACACGAAAGACGCCGCCGAGCCGTCGAGGATCGGCACCTCCTCGGCGGTGATGTCGACGACCAGGTTGTCGATGCCCAGACCCGAGCACGCCGACAGCAGATGCTCGATCGTGTTGACCTTCGGCGCGCCGGGGTCGCCGCCGGCCGAAATCGTCGTCGCCATTCGCGTGTCGCTGACCGAATCGGCGCTCACCTTGATGGCGACCGGCGACGGCAGGTCGACGCGGCGAAAGACGATGCCGCTGTCGGGCGGCGCCGGGCGAAACGTCAGCTCCACCCGCTGGCCCCCATGCACGCCGACCCCCACCGCGCGGGTGAGGGACTTGAGCGTGCGTTGGGAGACCATGGGTGGATTTTAGGCAGATGAGTTTCGCTGGGCTGCTAATCGCATATGACTGATCGCGTCAGGAGCGTAGCGAGCGGCCCGAGGTGCGTCCGCAGGAGCGGAGCCGTACTTCCTGTACGGCGAGCACCTCCGGGCGCAGATCGGGCCGCGCAGTAGCTCCGGACGTGATCAGTCCGCTTGCTTTCGCAGGAACGCCGGGATCTCGATCTCGTCCATCCCGTTGCTCGCCAGCGCATCGACCTTCGCCGCTGCCGTACGGCCATTGCGCCAGACGCTCGGCGTCGTCAGCGCGCTGTAGTCGTGCGCCGGCGACGTGTGGACCGGCTGGGTCAGCACCGGCAGGTTGTCGGTGCCGGTGCGCTGCAGCACCGGCGCGCTGTGCACGACGCTGATCGGTGCCGATTGCCGCTTGGCCGGGCTCAAGCCGGTGGCAATGACGGTCACGCGCAGCTGGTCGCCGAGTCCTTCGTCGTAGGCGGTGCCGTAGATCACATGCGCGTCGTCTGCCGCATAGCGACGGATTGTGTTCATCGCATTGCGGCTTTCGCTGAGCTTGAAGGTATTGCGGTTCGCCGCAATCAACACCAGCACACCGCGTGCCCCCGACAGGTCGATGCCTTCGAGCAGCGGGCATGCCACCGCGCCGTCGGCCGCCTTGTTGGCGCGGTCGGGTCCGCTCGCGATCGCCGTGCCCATCATCGCCTTGCCCGGTTCGCTCATCACCGTCTTCACGTCTTCGAAGTCGACGTTGACGAGACCCGGGATGTGGATGATGTCGCTGATCCCGCCGACCGCGTTCTTCAGCACGTCGTTGGCGTGCGCGAAGGCCTGGTCTTGCGTCACGTCGTCGCCGAGCACGTCGAGCAGCTTGTCGTTCAGGATGACGATCAGCGAATCGACGTTGGCCTCGAGCTCTGCAAGACCCGCATCCGCCGCCTTCATGCGGCGCGCACCTTCGAAGTCGAACGGCTTGGTGACGACGCCGACCGTCAGGATGCCCATCTCCTTCGCGACACGCGCGATCACCGGCGCGGCGCCGGTGCCGGTGCCGCCGCCCATGCCGGCCGTGATGAACAGCATGTTCGCGCCCTGGATCGATGCGCGAATGCGGTCGACCGCTTCTTCAGCCGCAGCACGCCCGGCCTCCGGCTTCGCCCCGGCGCCGAGGCCTGTCGTGCCGAGCTGGATCAGCTGGTGCGACGCCGAGCGGTTGAGCGCTTGCGCGTCGGTGTTGGCGCAGATGAACTCCACGCCTTGCACGCCCTGCGCAATCATGTGGTCGACGGCATTGCCTCCACCGCCACCGACACCGATGACCTTGATCTGTGTCCCCAGGTCGAACTCTTCGATCATTTCGATTGCCATGTTTCATCACTCCTTCAATGCAGTTGCCATGTCTGTTGTCAGTCCCGCTGATGCTGTTTGTTCGCCGCGGTGACCCGGGGGTGCCGGGGTCCGAGGTCGTTGGGTTGGTGTTGTTCGTGGTGGTGGGTCGTGCGTTCTGAACGTGAACGCCGGTGCACCGCCCACCCCCGTTCGGGCTGAGCTTGTATTCCCGACCGTCCTGAGCCTGTCGAAGGAAGCCTGCGCGATTGCCTTCGGGCCCTTCGACAAGCTCAGGGCGAACGGGTGTTTGTTTGCCATGTGCGCCTCTTAGAAATTCCCCAAAAACCAATCCTTCGCCCGCCCGAACAAGGTCTTCACCGACCCTGCCTGCTGCGCCGCTCGCATGCCGCGTGAGCGCGCGAGTCGGGCTTCTTCGAGCAAGCCCATCACCGTGGCAGAGCGCGGGTTCGACACCATGTCGTAGAGCGCACCGTGGTAGGTCGGCACGCCTTTGCGCACCGGCTTCAAAAAGATGTCTTCACCGAGCTCGACCATGCCCGGCATCACCGCCGCGCCGCCGCTGATCACGATGCCCGACGACAGCAGCTCTTCGTAGCCGCTCTCGCGAACCACCTGGTGCACGAGCGAATAGATCTCCTCGACACGAGGCTCGATCACGCCGGCCAGCGCCTGCCGACTCAACATGCGCGGCGGCCGATCGCCGAGCCCCGGCACCTCGAGCTGCTCGCTCGGGTCGGCGAGCAATTGCTTGGCGACGCCGTACTGGACCTTGATCTCCTCGGCGTCCTTGGTCGGCGTGCGCAGTGCCATCGCGATGTCGCTGGTGATCAGGTCGCCGGCGATCGGGATCACCGCGGTGTGGCGGATCGCACCGTCGGTGAAGATCGCCACATCGGTCGTGCCGGCGCCGATGTCGACCAGCGCAACGCCCAAGTCCTTCTCGTCTTCAGTCAGCACCGCATGGCTCGACGCGCTCGGGTTCAGCACCAGCTGGTCGACCTCGAGCCCGCAGCGGCGAACGCACTTGACGATGTTCTCCGCTGCACTCTGCGCCCCGGTCACGATGTGCACCTTGACCTCGAGCCGCCCGCCGCTCATGCCGATCGGCTCCTTGACCTCGTGGCCGTCGATGACGAATTCCTGCGGCTCGACGAGCAGCAACCGCTGGTCGTTCGGGATGTTGATCGCCTTCGCCGTCTCGACGACCCGCGCCACGTCGACCGGCGTCACTTCCTTGTCGCGAACGATGACCATGCCGGTCGAGTTCTGGCCGCGGATGTGGCTGCCGGTGATGCCGGTGTAGACGCGGGTGATCTTGCAGTCGGCCATCATCTCGGCCTCTTTGAGTGCCTGCTGGATCGCCTGGACGGTCGCATCGATGTTGACGACGACACCGCGCTTCAAGCCATGCGTCGGCGCGACGCCAAGACCCGCGAGACGCAGCTCGCCGTTGGGCAACACCTCGGCGACGACCGCCATCACCTTGGCGGTTCCGATGTCGAGCCCGACGACGAGATCCTTGTATTCCTTGGCCATCAATGCCCCTCAGTGCTTTTGTTCCTTGGCCTTCGGGATCACCGTCGTGATGCCCTTCAGCCTGACCGCGTAGCCGTCGTGGTGCCGCAGGTCGGCGTATTCGAGCGGACGCTGGTAGCGCGAGATCACTTGCGTGACGCTGCCGACGAAGCGCTCGCTGCGCTCGACGACCTCGTCGTCGGTTCCGCGACCGAGCTCGACTTCGGCGCCGCTGTCGAGCTCGGTGCGCCACGATCCGCGGCCCGACAGGCTGAGCGCGTCGACATGCATGTCGAGCCGCTCGAACACCGGCTTCAATCGGCCGAGCATCGCGAGCAGCTGTGGCGCGCTGCCGTCGGGGCCGTTCAGCGTCGGCAGGCTGTCGTCCTCGACATCGCCGAGGTTGGCTTCGAACACTTCACCGAAGCTGTTGACGAGCTTGTCGGCGGTCGCGTCCTTCCCCCACACCGCCACCGCGCGATGCTCTTCGAGCCGCACCTCGAGGCGGTTCGGCCAGATCCGGCGAACGACCGCTTCGCGAACCCAGGGCACAGCCTGGAATGCGCGCCGGTCGGCGTTCAGATCGGTCGTGAAGAAGTTGCCGGCGAGCTTGGGCGCCGCGTTGGCGCGGATCGTCGATGCGCTGTTGCGCGTCACGTCGCCGACGATGCGGATCGAGCGCAGCGCGAATGCCGGCTGGCGCGCGATCCAGTTCACGAGCAGCAGCGCGAGTGCCACTGCGGCCAGCACGAACAGCAGGTTCGCGGTGACGTGCATCAGCCGCACATCACCGGGCAGCGGCGTTGGCGTGGCAGTGAAGGCGGTCGCGCTGGCCATGGATCAGGGCTGCGATGAATCGAGCGCCGCTTGCGCGACGAGGTGCAGGCACAGCTGCTCGTAACTCATGCCGGCGGCCTTGGCCGACATC
>VBCQ01000484.1 GCA_005882155.1 Betaproteobacteria bacterium | reverse complement strand
CTTCGGCAAGGTGTTCTTCGCCGAGCTGAGCGGCATCGGCGTCTACCTGTTGATGGCGATCATCCTCGTGTGGCGGCCCGAGGGCCTGATGAAGCGTGGCTACTGATCACTCGCATGGCTGGTGGGTTCCGGTCCTCGGAGCGGTCGTGCTGGCGCTGCTGCCCGCGGTGCTGAGTCCGTACACGCAGGACCTCGTCGTCAAGATCACGATCTACGCGGTCTTCGCGCTGAGCCTCGAGCTGCTGGTCGGAACCACCGGCCTCGTGAGCCTGGGCCACGCGGCGTTCCTCGGCATCGGCGCCTACGTCACGGTGCTCGCGTCGGGGCAGAGCGGCGCCGCATCGATCGCATGGCTGCTTCCGGCTGCGGTGCTTGCCGCCTCTGCCTATGCACTCTTCGTCGGCGCGCTGAGCCTGCGCACCCGCGGCGTCTACTTCATCATGGTCACGCTCGCGTTCGCGCAGATGGCGTACTTCGTGTTCCACGACACGAAGCTCGGCGGCGGCAGCGACGGCATCTTTCTGTACAGCAAGCCGGTCCTCGCCAACTGGCTCGACCTCGACAACAAGCGCCATCTGTACTACACGGTGTTCGGCGCACTCGTCTTCACTTACGCGCTGCTCGCGCTGATCCAGCGCTCGCGCTTCGGCCACGCGCTCGCGGGCATTCGCGTCAACGAGCAGCGCATGCGCGCCGCCGGCTATCCGACGACCCTTTACAAGCTCGCCGCGTTCGTCATCGCCGGAGCGCTGGCCGGGCTGGCGGGCTTTCTGCTCGCGGTGAAGGACGGCACCGTGAACCCCGAGCTTTTGAGCTGGCATGAGTCGGGCGCGGTGCTGCTGATGCTGATTCTCGGCGGCATGGGACATTTGCGCGGCGCGGTCATTGGCGCAATCGCCTTCACGCTGCTGAAGGAATTCTTTCAGTCCGAGGCGCTCGTCGGCCCGCTCGCCGCGCATTGGCAGATGACGCTCGGCTTCACGATCATCGCGTTCGTCGCGCTGCTGCCCAAGGGCTTGATCGGCCTCGGCCGCGCGTTCAGCGCGCCGCGTGCCAAGCGACCGGTTGTCCCGCTCGAAGCCGAAGCCAGCCATGAATGAAACCGAACCGCTGCTGCAGGCGACAGGCCTGACACGCCGCTTCGGCGGCCTGACCGCGGTGAACGGCGTCTCGCTCGAGCTCGACCAAGGCGAGGTGCTTGCGGTCATCGGCACCAACGGTGCCGGCAAGTCGACGCTGATCAACATGCTGTCGGGCGAGATCGCCGCGAGTGGCGGCAGCATCCGCTTCGACGGCCACGACATCACCGACTGGGCACAGCCGAACCGCGCGCGCGCCGGTGTCGGCCGCAGCTACCAGCGCACCACCATCTTTCCGGAATTCAGCGTGTTCGAGAACTGCCGGCTCGCCGCGCAAGCGAATCACCCGCGCGCTTGGCGCGTGTGGGAGTCCGCCGCGCAGTGCGGCGCGAGCGTG
The DNA here is from genome assembly GCA_005882155.1 of Betaproteobacteria bacterium. Lineage (GTDB taxonomy): Bacteria > Pseudomonadota > Gammaproteobacteria > Burkholderiales > Burkholderiaceae_C > Albitalea. Next base: position 4,583 of record VBCQ01000484.1, on the reverse strand, counting down.
CGTGCCGCGCACGAGGCACTGAACGCGACCGGCCTCATCGACGTCGCGCGCCGCCAGGCTGGGCTGTTGAGCCACGGCGCCCAGCGCCAGCTCGAGATCGCGATGTGCTTGGCGACGCGTCCGAAAGTGCTGCTGCTCGACGAGCCCCTCGCCGGCATGGGCGCCGAGGAAACCGAGCGCATGCTCACGCTGCTCGGCGAGCTGCGCGACAGCCACGCGGTGCTGCTCGTCGAGCACGACATGGACGCGGTGTTCCGCATCGCCGACCGCATCATCGTGATGGTCAACGGCGAGGTCATCGCGAGCGACGTGCCGCAGCGAATTCGCAGCAATCGCGATGTGCAGATCGCGTATCTCGGCGAGGCCGATTGATGATGCTGCGCATCGACAACGTCAACACCTACTACGGCGACAGCCACATCCTGCGCGGCGTGAGCCTCACGCTGCCGCGCGGCGTATCGATGGGCCTGCTCGGTCGCAACGGCATGGGCAAGACGACGCTGATCCGCACGCTGATGGGCTACGTGCGGCCGGCGTCGGGCCATGTGCGCTGGGAGGGCCACGACGTGACGGGTCGCTCGCCCGAGCGGATGGCCAAGCTCGGCATCGGCTATGTGCCCGAAGGCCGCGCCATCTTTCCGAACCTGTCGGTGCGCGAGAACCTCGTGATGACGGCGCGCGCCGGTGTCGACGGCCGCAAGGACTGGACCCTCGATCGCGTGCTCGCAACGTTTCCGCGCCTCGCGCAGCGGCTCAAGCACGGCGGCCAGCAGCTGTCGGGCGGCGAGCAGCAGATGCTCGCGATTGGCCGCGCGCTGATGACGAACCCGAGCCTGTTGATCCTCGACGAAGCGACCGAAGGTCTCGCGCCGTTGATCGTCGCCGAGATCTGGCGCGTGATCAGCGACATCCGCGCGACCGGCATCAGCACCTTGATCGTCGACCGCAACTACCGCGCCGTGCTCGCGCACACCGAATGCGCGGTCGTGCTGGAGAAGGGCCAGGTCGCGATGGCCGGCGAGTCGAGCGATCTGGCAGACGACACGCCGGAGCTGATGTGTTTGCTGGGGGTGTGATGAACCGCGCCCTCACCCCAACTCTCTCCCAGAGGGAGAGGGGGAAAGTCGCCTAAGCCTCGACCCTTAACCCCGCCGCCCCCGCCACCATCCTTCCAATCACCGCCGCCTGCTCGAACCCCTCGGTGCGGAAAATGCGCAGCACCTCGGCCTCGGTCCCCGCCGCGCAACTGACGAGCAAGCCACCCGAGGTCTGCGGGTCGGTCAGCAAGTCCTGCGCAACCTTGGGCAGTGATGGATCGAGTGTCACCTCGGCGCCGTACCCTGCCCAGTTGCGTCCCGACGCGCCGGTGACGAACCCATCTGCCGCCATCGCGGCGACGCCGCCGAGCAGCGGCACGCGGCTCCACTCGATCACCGCGGTCAGCCCTGCGCCGCGCGCCAGCTCGAGCGTGTGGCCGGCGAGACCGAAGCCGGTGATGTCGGTCAGCCCATGCACGCCGCGCAGGTCGGCGAACGCGACGCCGGGCTTGTTGAGCATCGTCGTCGTCTTGATCAGTTGTGCGTAGCCTTTGTCGTCGAGCTTGCCCTTCTTCAGCGCCGCCGACAGCACCCCGACGCCGAGCGGCTTGCCGAGAATCAGCACGTCGCCGGGCCGCGCATCGGCATTGCGCCGAACCTTCTTCGGATGCACCAGGCCCATCACGACGAGGCCATAGATCGGCTCGACCGAATCGATCGTGTGGCCGCCGGCGATCGGGATCCCGGCATCGCGGCACGCCGCTTCACCGCCGCGGATGATCTGCCCGATCACGTCGACCGGCAGCTGGTTGACCGGCATCGCGACGAGCGCGAGCGCCATGATCGGCTTGCCGCCCATCGCGTAGACGTCGCTGATCGCGTTGGTCGCGGCAATGCGGCCGAAGTCGTACGGGTCGTCGACGATCGGCATGAAGAAATCGGTGGTCGCGATCAGCGCCTGCTCGTCGTTCAGACGGTAGACGGCGGCGTCGTCGGCGGTCTCGATGCCGACCATCAGCTCGGGCGGAATCAAGCCGCCGGCGCTGTTCTTCAGAATCTCCGACAGCACGCCCGGCGCGATCTTGCAGCCGCAGCCGCCGCCATGCGAAAAGCTGGTGAGGCGGATCGGTCCTGAGGGCACGGTGCAAGCGGTCGAGGTGTCGTTCATGATGCGGTTCCTGACGAGGTTCCGGTCATTGTGGCAGCAGCTCGGTGGCCGCATTGACGAGAAGGTCGCTCAGCAATCGGCGCACGTTGGCGGCTTCAACGGCGGGCGCGAACCGCGGCTCGCGCCGAGCGCATTGGGCTGCAAGCTGCGCGACGAATTGCGGCTCGACGGCGAAACGCTGCATCAGCGCGGCCAGCGCCGCCGCGTCGCCGAGCGGGTAGTAGCCGGCATAGTCTCGGCCGAGCAAGCCGACGTTGCCGGCTATGCGGCTTGCCAACACCGGCACCTTCGATCGCACCGCTTCGATGACGACGTTCGCCCCGCCTTCCATCCGGCTCATGTGCACGAGCGCGCGAGCGCGCGCGATCCAGCGCCGCGTGCTATCGCTCGCCAAGCCGCCGAGCCAGTGGTAGCGCGGACACTGCGCCATCGTGCGTTGCGCCGCGTCGCCGAGCGCCGCATCGAGCGGATTGCCGATGTGAACGATGCGGATCGTCGAGTCCGCGCTCAGCAACTGCGCCGCCGCCATCAGGGTCAGCGGATCCTTCTCCTCGCGCAAATGGCCGACCGCGACGAAATCGAACGTCGTGCGCGCCTGGTCGTGCCGCACCAGGCGCGGCGCAGATTGCACGATGACCCGCGCCTTGGCATGCGCCTCGGCGTCGAGCATGTTCAAGGCCTCGTCCTGCAAGACGACGACATGGCTGGCACACTGCAGCGAATGTTGCGCACTCGCGTCGTGCTCCAGGTCGCGGTACAGGTCGGTGCCGGTGAATACGAGCGCCAGCGGCCGGGTTGGGTGCGCGGCGCGAAAGCGCGCGATCGAGTTCGCGGAGCGCCGCGCGTGCAGCGCGATCAACGCATCGACCGGCTCGCCTTGCCAGCCGAGCGCGATGTCGACTTCCGCGAGCGGCGCCAAGAAGCGCTGCCAGCGCGCCGCCGTGTGCCAGTTGCCGTTGTTCGCCGACGCCATCGCCGGCGTGACGATGCGAACCCGTGGCTTGCTCGGCTTGCCCATGCTGCGATCTTGGCATGGACTCGAGTGAGAAGATTCGCCGCTTCGCTGCCCCTCGGAGAACAACAATGCCTCGCTTCCAACGCCTGCTCTCGGCCTGCGCACTCGCGCTGACGCTTGCCACCGGCGCCTTCGCCCAGACGACCGTGCTGCGCGTCTCGGCGATCCCCGATGAGGCGCCGACCGAGCTGCAGCGCAAGTTCAAGCCGCTCGGCGATTACCTGAAGAAGGAGACCGGCCTCGACGTGCAATTCACGCCGGTCACCGACTACGCCGCCGTCGTCGAAGGCCTCGCCAACAACAAGATCGACCTTGCATGGCTCGGCGGCTTCACCTTCGTGCAGGCGAAGCTGCGCACGCATGGCGGTGCGCTGCCGATCGTGCAGCGTGCCGAAGACGAGAAGTTCACGAGCAAGTTCATCGTGCCGGCCGACAGCCCGGCAAAGTCGCTTGCCGACTTGAAAGGCAAGAGCTTCGCGTTCGGCTCGCCGTCGTCGACCTCGGGTCATTTGATGCCGCGCTTTTTTCTGATGCGCGCCGGCATCGACCCGGACAAAGACTTCAAGGCCGTCGCGTTCTCCGGCGCGCACGACGCGACCGTCGCCTTCGTCGCGTCGGGCCGTGCCGAGGCCGGCGTGCTCAACGCGTCGGTGTGGGACAAGCTGGTCGAAAGCGCGAACCCGAACGCGGCCAAGGTTCGCGTCCTCGCGACGACACCGCCGTACTACGACTACAACTGGACCGTGCGCCCCGGACTCGATGCCGCACTGACGAAGAAGATCGCCGACGCCTTCGTGAAGCTCGACCCTTCCAACCCCGAACACAAGGAGATCATGGCGCTGCAGCGCGCGTCGAAGTTCATCCCGACGCAAGCGTCGAATTACGACGGCATCGAAGCGGCGGGCAGAGCCGCCGGCCTCATCAAGTAGCGGGCACGCCGATGTCTCTCTCGCTCGACGCCATCGGCCTCACGCACGCCAACGGCCAGCGCGCGCTTCAGTGCGTGAGCCTCGCGGTCGACGCCGGCGAGCGGCTCGCGATCATCGGCCCGTCGGGCGCCGGCAAGACGACGCTGATTCGTGTCGCCGGCGGCTCGCTGCGTCCGAGCGAAGGCCGCATCGAAGCGCTGTCGGCCAACCCATGGCAGTTGTCGGCCAGCGCGCTGAAGCGCTGGCGCTCGCGCATCGGCGTGGTCCATCAGGCGCCGCCGATTCCGCCGCGGCTGCGCGTCGTCACCGCCGTGCTCGCCGGACGGCTCGGCGCGTGGGGCGCTGGCAAGGCACTGGCGTCGCTGATTTATCCGGCCGACATTGCCGGCGCGCGAGATGCGCTGTCGCGGCTCGATCTCGCCGATCGATTGTTC
>VBCQ01000482.1 GCA_005882155.1 Betaproteobacteria bacterium | reverse complement strand
CCGTGCGGCTTCAATTTCGGAGGGTTGAATTGCGCGGATTTCCATCGAACACTTGATATTGGACCGTATCGCCCTGTTCAAGCCTTCGAGCTCTTACGGGCTGTCACTTCGATTTCGATTTTCATGCGTGGATCGAGAAGACCGGCGCAGATCATCGTCGCCGCTGGGCGAATCGTGCCGAAGTATTTGCGCAGCACCGGCCAGCATTCCTCGAAATCAGCCGCGTTGGGCAGGATGTAGTGAACGCGAACGATGTCTGCCAACTCTGAGTCTGCCTGTCGGAGCGCATGCTGAATGTTCTTCAGGCATTGCTCGGCTTGCTCCGAAGCGCCAGCGGCAATCGACATCGTGGCGTAATCGAAGCCGGTCGTACCGGATACGAATATCCAGCTACCGTCGACGACCGCTCGCGAGTAGGCGATTTGTTCTTCGAATGGAGAGCCGGAGCTGATGAGTTTTCGGTTCATGGCGATTCGATCAACCGACGGCATGCGCCTCGGACGCGAGGTCGTCCAGCTTGCCGGACGCTGCATCCTGCTCGATCTGCTTGTCCCAGGCCGCAGCATCAAACTCTGCAAACCAAAGACGGAACTCAGCCAGCTCCGATGGAGGCAGCGCTTCAACGGCCTTCTCGATCGACTTGACATCACCCATGGTCTTCTCCGCAACGCACACTTCAACGTGAAGTATGCGACAAGTGAAACCCGGAGCCGTTTCCGACTTGCTCACCCGCGAAAATGACAAGCCACCCAATGCCCATCGCTGCTCTGCTTCAGCTCCGGCTTCACCGTGCTGCACAGTGGGAACTGCGCGATCGGGCAGCGTGTGTGGAAGTGACATCCCGGCGGCGGGCGGATGGGGCTTGGCACATCGCCTTGCAGCATGATTCGCTTGCGCTTGATCTGCGGGTCGGGGATCGGCACCGCCGACAGCAGCGCCTCGGTGTACGGGTGCAGCGGCCGCGTATAGATCTGCCTCGCCGGTGCGAGCTCGACGATGCGTCCGAGGTACATCACCGCGACGCGCGTGCTGATGTGCTCGACCACCGACAGGTCGTGGGCGATGAAGATGTAGGTCAGCTTGAGCTTGTGCTGCAGGTCTTCGAGTAGGTTGATCACTTGCGCTTGGATCGAGACGTCGAGTGCCGACACGGCTTCGTCGCAGACGACGAGCTTCGGGCTCACCGCGAGCGCACGAGCGATGCCGATTCGCTGGCGCTGGCCACCCGAGAACTCGTGCGGGTAGCGGCGCATATGGTCGGGGCTCAAGCCCACCGTCTCGAGCAGCTCGACGATGCGCGCTTCGAACTCTTGCCGCGTCTTCGTCAGCTTGTGAATGATCAACGCCTCGCCGACGATCGCGCCCACCGTCATGCGCGGATTCAGCGACGCGTACGGATCCTGGAAGATGATTTGCATGTCGCGCGCGAGCGCACGCAGCTCGTCTTTGCCCGCCCGCGTGACGCTCTTGCCTTCGAACCAGACCTCGCCCGAGGTCGGCTCGATCAGGCGCAGGATGCAGCGCCCCGTCGTGCTCTTGCCGCAGCCCGATTCGCCGACAACGCCGAGCGTTTCGCCGGCGGGCAGATCGAAGCTCACGCCGTCGACCGCATGAACCTGCTCGACCGCGCGGCCGAGCCAGCCGCCCTTGATCGCGAAGCGCTTGACGAGATCGCGGACCTTTAGCAGTGGTTCGTTCATACCGTCGGAAACGTGTCGAAGATGCACCGCGCCTTGTGCCCCGGCCCGACCTCGCGCAGCGCCGGCGTGGCCGCCCTGCACTGCGCCGTCGCGTAGCGGCAGCGCGGCGCGAATCGGCAAGCGTCCGGCGGGTCGATCAGCTTGGGCACGGTGCCGGGGATCTGCTCGAGCCGCGGCTTGGCGAGCGCCGCGGTGTCGATGCGCGGGATCGAGCGGATCAGCCCCTGCGTGTACGGGTGGCGCGGGTTCGCGAACAGCTCTTTGACGCTCGCCTCTTCGACCACCTGGCCGGCATACATCACGACGACGCGCTGCGCGACCTCGGCGACGACGCCCATCGCGTGGGTGATCAGCATGATCGACATGCCGAGCCGCTCTTTCAACTCGGCCAGCAGGTCGAGGATTTGGGCTTGGATCGTCACGTCGAGGGCGGTGGTCGGCTCGTCGGCGATCAAGAGTTTCGGGTTGCAGGCGAGCGCGATCGCGATCATCACGCGTTGGCGCATGCCGCCGGAAAACTGGTGCGGATAGTCGCGCACGCGACGCTCGGGCGTCGGGATTCGCACCAGCGCGAGCATCTCGACCGCGCGGTCCATCGCGGCCTTGCGGCTCAAGCCTTCATGCAGCCGCAGCGACTCGGCGATCTGCTCGCCGACGCTGTACACCGGGTTCAGCGAAGTCATCGGCTCCTGAAAAATGATCGCGATCTCTTTGGCGCGGATCGTTCGCATCTCTTCCGGACCCGCCATCACCAGGTCGCGCCCCTGCCAAAGAACCTGCCCGCCGACGATCCGGCCGGGCGGCATCGGCAGCAGCTTGAGCACCGCCATCGCGGTGACGGTTTTGCCGCAGCCCGATTCGCCGACCACGCACACCGTCTCGCCGCGATCGATCGCGATGTCGACGCCGTCGACGGCACGCAGCCAGCCATCGTCGGTTTTGAAATGGACTTTGAGGTCCTTGATGTCGAGCAGCGGCATCAGAGGACTTTGCGCGGATCGAGCGCGTCGCGCAGCCCGTCGCCGACGAAGTTGATCGTCAGCACCGCGAGGAAGATCGCGGTGCCGGGAAACAGCGCCCAGTGCGGCGCGATGTCGAGGTACTCCTTGCTGTCAAACAGGATGCGGCCCCAGGTCGGAATGTCGGGTGGGAAGCCGAGGCCCAAGAACGACAGCGTCGACTCGGCGATGATCGCTGCCGCCACGTCGATCGTCCCGGCGACGATCACCGGCCCCAGCGAATTGGGCAGGATGTGGCGCGCGACCTGGCGCGGCACCGACGCGCCGAGTGCACGCGCAGCTTCGACGAATTCCTTCTCGCGCAGCGAAAAGAATTGCGCACGAACGAGCCGCGCGACCGGCATCCAGCGAAAGCCGCCGATCACCGTCACGATCAGGATGAAGACGCCGACCTCGGGGCCGAACACCGCCTTCAGCGTCTCGCGAAAGAGATAGATCAGGATCAGCAGCAGCGGCAATTGCGGCAGCGAGAGAAAGAGGTCGGTCAGCCACATCAGCGCGGTGTCGACGATTCCGCGCGAGATGCCGGCGATCGCACCGATCGTCACGCCGACCACCATCGCCATCAGCATCGCCGCCAGCCCGACCGCGATCGAGATTCGCCCGCCGTAGAGCATGCGGGCGAAGACGTCCTGCCCGAGGTCGTCGGTGCCGAAGGGGTGGGCGAAGGTCGGCGGCTTCAGGCGCGCGCTGAAGTCGATGTCGTTGATCGCGAGCTTCCAGAACAGCGGGCCGAAGGCGACCATCAGCACCATCAGCGCGAGAACGACGAGCCCCGCGACCGCGAGCTTGTGGCGCCGAAAGCGCCGCCACGCCTCGGCCCACGGCGAGGTGTCGTTGCGCCGCGGCGCAACGGCGACGCTAGCGATAGCTGATGCGGGGGTCGAGCCAGCCATAGAGCAAGTCGGCGATCAGGTTGAAGAGGATCACGAGGCACGAGAAGACGAAGGTCACCGCCATGATCACCGGCGTGTCGTTGCGCAGGATCGCATCGATCAGCAGCGAACCGATGCCGGGCACGCGAAAGATCTGCTCGGTGACGATGGCACCGCCGAAGACTTGCGGCATCGTCAGCGCGACCAACGTGACGACCGGGATCAGCGCGTTGCGAACCACGTGCTTCATGATCACG
>VBCQ01000118.1 GCA_005882155.1 Betaproteobacteria bacterium | reverse complement strand
GCGTCGCCGCGCGCAGCCACTTCGGGTCGTTCATCATCACTTCGCTGCCGCTTGCGGTGTCGAAGAGGGTGTTGCCGCAAATGCCGTGGACCGAAGGCGGCGCGCCGGTGACGATCGACAAGTTGTTCGGGTTCGTGAAGCTCGGGATCACGCAGTCGGCAATCAGTGCAGTGCCGCTTGCGAGCGTTCGTTTCAGCCACGGCGCTTGCCCATGCGCAACGGCTTGCGCGATGTAGTCGGGCTCGCAGCCGTCGACGCAAACGACGACGGTCGGCTGCGTCGGCAGCTTGTAGCGTCTAGCGTTGACGTGGAGCACGCTTGCCTCCGTCGTTCGTCGGCGCCGCAGCGGCCGCGTTCTGCCGGCGCAGGTTGTTGGCGATCGTGCGCTCCTTGCTCTCCATCACATGCTCGAACATCGCCTTGCCCGCGGCTTCGGGGTCGCCCGACGCGATCGCCTTGACGATCTGCCGATGCTCGTTGGCCGAGATCGGCATCAGCCAACCGTCGGCGAGGTTCAGGCGGCGGAACAGGCTCAGCTCCTTGATCAGCTTGCGGTAGATCGAAGTGAGCTTGCCATTGCCGGCGAGCTCGACGAGACGGTCGTGGAACTGCAGGTTCAACAGGTGATAGTGGTAGGCGTCTTCGGCTTTCACCGTGCGCTCCATCGCGTCGACCATGGCGCGCACTTCCTTCAGCTGCGCCGGAGTGATGCACTCGGCCAAGCGCCGCCCGACCAGCTCGTCCATCGCCGCGCGCAGGTCGAAGATCTCGACTGCCTCGTCGATCGGAATGTCGCGCACGAACACGCCGCGGTTCTTCTCGGTGCGAACGAGGCCGGCTTCCTCGAGCATGCGAAACGCCTCGCGCAAAGGCCCGCGCGATACGCCCAGGCGAGTGGCGAGCGTCATCTCGGTCAGCTTCTCGCCGGGAGCGAGCTCGCCCGACAGAATCATTCGCTCCAGCTCGCCTTGCACCACGCTCGTCAGCGAGCTGGTCTGCAGCAGCGTGATCGTCGGATGCGGCACGACGTTGTCGGTCATGCGGGGCAGTAGAAATCACTGACCGTCGATTGTCAACAATTTTCAAAAAACAGTTGACGCCGATTCGGGGCCACCTCTAGACTCGTCCGCACCCCGCCGTACCCCACGCCCTTGCCTCGCTTTTGCCTTTCACTCACGAGGAGATTCGCATGATTTCGGGTTCACTCAAATCGGTGCTGGGCGTGGCCCTCGCCGTCGCGCTCGCCGGCAGCGCGTTCGCGCAGAAAACGCAGCTGACCGTCTACACCGCGCTCGAGACCGATCAGATCAAGGCCTACGAAGCGGGCTTCAACCGCAGCGTGCCCGACGTCGAGATCAAGTGGGTGCGCGACTCCACCGGCGTAATCACTGCGAAGCTGCTCGCCGAGAAGGCGAACCCGCAGGCCGATGTCGTGATGGGCGTGGCTGCATCGAGCCTCGCGCTGCTCGACAAGCAAGGCATGCTGCAGGGCTACGCGCCGCTGAACCTCGACGCGATCATGAGCCAGTACCGCGACAAGAAGAATCCGCCCGACTGGTGGGGCATGGACGTCTGGGGCGCCACCGTGTGCTTCAACACCGTCGAGGCGGCGAAGAAGAACATCCCCAAGCCCGAGACCTGGAAAGACCTGACCAAGCCGGTCTACAAGGGCGCGATCGTGATGCCGAATCCGGCTTCGTCGGGCACCGGCTACTTCGACGTGACCGCGTGGCTCGCCCTGTTCGGCGACGACAACGGCAAGGGCGGCGGCTGGAAGTTCATGGACGCGCTGCACGAGAACATCGCGCAGTACACCCACTCGGGCTCCAAGCCGTGCAACATGGCCGGCACCGGCGAAGCGATCGTCGGCATCAGCTTCGAGTACCGCGCCAACACGACGAAGGCCAAGGGCGCGCCGATCGACCTCGTGTTCCCGAAGGAAGGCCTCGGCTGGGACCTCGAATCGTTCGGCATCATGAAGGGAACGAAGAAGCTCGACGCGGCGAAGAAGCTCGCCGACTGGGCATCGAGCAAGGACGCGATGCTGCTCTACGGCAAGAACTTCGCGATCACCGCGCAACCGGGCGTCGCCGCGCCGCTGCCCAACGTCCCGGCCGACTACGAGAAGCGGCTGGTGAAGATGGACTTCGGGTGGGCCGCAGACAACCGCGAACGCATCCTTGCCGAATGGACGAAGCGCTACAACGCGAAGTCCGAACCCAAGAAATGACCCACCCCCGAAGCGCCTTCGGCGCTCCCCCTCAAGGGGGCGACACCAGCGGCCCGGCAAAGCCGGATCCGCGGTGTCCGCTTGATGGCGCGCGGTGAAGAATTTCCTGCGCTGACATGTCCGACTACCTGCGCCTGGAGAACATCCGAAAGGACTTCGGATCGTTCCAGGCGCTGCGCGACATCGGGCTGTCGATCGCGAAGGGCGAGTTCGTCTGCTTTCTCGGGCCCTCGGGCTGCGGCAAGACGACGCTGCTGCGCATCATCGCGGGGCTCGAGACGCAATCGGCCGGATCGATCTTTCAAGGTACGCGCGATATCTCGGTGCTGCCGCCGGCGCAGCGCGACTACGGCATCGTGTTCCAGTCGTACGCGCTGTTTCCGAATCTGAGCGTCGCCGACAACGTGGCCTACGGGCTCGTCAACCGCAAGCAGCCGCGCGCTCAGATCGCGCAGCGGGTCGACGAATTGCTGAAGCTCGTCGGGCTGCCCGGCAGCGGTACCAAGTTTCCGGCGCAACTGTCGGGTGGCCAGCAGCAGCGCATTGCGCTCGCACGGGCACTCGCGACCGCGCCGGGGCTGCTGCTGCTCGACGAGCCGCTGTCGGCGCTCGATGCGCTCGAGCGCGTCCGCCTGCGCCAGGAGATTCGATCGCTGCAGCGCAAGCTCGGCGTCACGACGGTGATGGTCACGCACGATCAGGAAGAGGCGTTGTCGGTGGCCGACCGCATCGTCGTGATGAACCAAGGCGTGATCGAGCAGGTCGGTACGCCGATGGAAATCTATCGCGATCCGGCGTCGCCGTTCGTCGCCGATTTCGTCGGCAAGATCAATGTGCTGGCAGGGCAATTGCATCCGGGGCGGCGCGTGCACATCGGCGACAGCGTGTTCGATTGCGCGCACGACACCGACGCGGCGCGAGACGTCAAGGTCTACCTTCGACCCGAGGACGTGCTGGCGCGGCCGATCGCCGCCGGCGACGCGAACGTGTTCGAAGGCGACATCGACAAGATCGAGTTCCTCGGCTCGTACTGCCTGGTGCGCGTGAGCGCGCCAGCGATCGGGCCGCAGCCGGTGACGGTGTATTTGTCGCTGAACTTTCTCGCCGAGCAAAGCCTGCAAGTCGGCAGCCGCCTGCCGCTGCGCCTCTTGCCCGAGCGGATGCGATTGTTCTGACCATGGCCGCCGTGCTGCCGCTCCCCGTCTCGCCGGCCGTGCGCCAGCGCGCGCACTGGACCGACCGCATCGCGCATGCGGTGCTGATCGCGATCGCGCTCGCGTTGATCTTGTTTCTTGCCGCGCCGCTCTCAGTCATCCTCGTGCAGTCACTCGAGACGGCAGACGGTGCGTTCGCCGGCCTCGCCAACTTCGCGAGCTATCTCGCGACGCCGGCCTTGCTGCAATCGCTGTGGAACAGCGTCTGGGTCTCGCTCGCGGTCACGCTGATCACCGTCCCGCTCGCGTTCGGCTTCGCCTACGCATTGATGCGAAGCTGCATCCCGTTCAAGGCGCTGTTCCGCACGATCACCCTGATACCGCTGCTCGCGCCGTCGCTGCTGTCGGCCATCTCGCTGATCTACTGGTTCGGCAACCAGGGTGCGGCGCGCGGTGTGATCCAGATGCTCGGCGTCGACAACATCTACGGCGCGCCCGGCGTGGTGTTCGCCGAGTGCTTCGCCGTGTTCCCGCATGCGCTGATGATCCTCGTCACCGCGCTGTCGCTGGCCGATGCGCGCCTCTACGAAGCGGCCGACGCGCTCGGCACCCGCACACGGCGCAAGTTCTTCACGATCACCTTGCCCGGCGCGAAATACGGCTTGATTTCCGCCGCGCTGGTGAGCTTCACCCTCGTCGTGACCGACTTCGGCATTCCGAAAGTGATCGGCGGCAACTTCAACATGCTCGCGACCGACGTGTTCAAGCTCGTCATCGGCCAGCAGGACTTCCAGCGCGGCGCCGTCGTCGGCCTGCTGCTGCTCACGCCCGCGGTGCTGACGTTCATCGTCGACTGGCTGGTGCAACGCAAGCAGACGGCGATGCTCAGCGCACGCGCGGTGCCGTATCGGCCGAAACCGGCAGCGGGGTTCGACGCGGCGATGACGGCGTACTGCGTCCTCATCAGCGCGCTGATGCTCGCGATGCTCGGCATGGCGGTGTTCGCGTCGTTCGCGAGCTACTGGCCGTACAACCTCACGCCGAGCTTCAAGCATTACGTGCTCGGGCTGGTCGACGCGGAAGTCGGCGACGCCTTCGTCAATAGCCTGAAGCTGGCAGCCGGTACGGCCTTCTTCGGCACCGCGCTCGTTTTCGTCGGCGCGTACATGCTCGAGAAGACACGCGGCCTCGACTGGGCGCGGCCGATCATTCGCTTGCTCGCGATGCTGCCGATGGCGGTGCCGGGGCTCGTGCTGGGCCTGGGCTACATCTTCTTCTTCAACCTGCCGAGCAACCCGCTGAACGGCCTGTACCACACGCTCGCGTTGCTGGTGCTGTGCACGATCGTCCATTTCTACACGACGGGCCATCTGACGGCGGTGACGGCGCTGAAGGCACTCGATGCCGAATTCGAAGCGGTGTCTGCCTCGCTGAAGGTGCCGTTCTACAAAACCTTCTGGCGCGTCACCTTGCCGATCTGCACGCCGGCGCTGGTCGACATCGCGCGCTACTTCTTCATCAACGCGATGACGACGATCTCGGCGGTGGTGTTCCTCTATTCGCCCGACACCAAGGTCGCTGCGATCGCGATCCTGAACCTCGACGAAGCCGGCGAGATCGGTGCCGCCGCGGCCTGCGCGGTGCTGATCGCCGCGGCATCGACGGTCGTCACGCTGCTCTTCATGGCGCTCGGCTGGTGGATCGATCGCCGCACTCAGGCCTGGCGGCAACCGACTCCACGCTGAAAGCTTGACATGGACCGCGACGCCATATTGCTGACCCCCGGCCCGCTGACGACGACGCTGCGCACCAAGCTCGCGATGCTGCGCGACTGGGGTTCATGGGACGCCGAATTCAACGCGCTGACCGCCGAAGTGCGAAGCCTGTTGCTCGCGATCGCGCATGCGCAGGACACGCATGTGGTGGTGCCGTTGCAAGGCAGCGGCACCTTCTCGGTCGAGGCCGCGGTGGCGACGCTGGTGCCCAGAGACGGCCACATCCTCGTGCTCGACAACGGCGCCTACTGCAAGCGCTTGGGTCGGCTTGCGACGCTGATGGGCCGGCGCACGACGATCGCCGCGCATGCCGAGGACGCTCCGGTGTCGGCCGACGCGCTCGACGCGCGGCTGCGCGACGATCCGAGCATCACGCATGTCGGCGTGATCCATTGCGAGACCGGCACCGGGGTGCTGAACCCATTGCAAGCCGTGAGCGAGGTTTGCGAGCGCCATGGCAAGGGCCTCATCGTCGACGCGATGAGCTCGTTCGCCGCGCTCGAGATCGACGCGCGCCGGGTCCGCTTCGATGCGCTCGTCGCGGCCAGCGGCAAGTGTCTCGAAGGCGTGCCGGGGATGGGCTTCGTGTTCATCCGCAAGGCCGTGCTCGACGCCTGTGCCGGCCGCTCGCACTCGCTCGCGATGGACCTGCACGATCAGCATGTCTATATGGAGAAGACCGGCCAGTGGCGCTTCACGCCGCCGACGCATGTGGTGGCGGCGCTGGCCGAAGCGATCCGTCAATTCATTGAAGCCGGCGGCCAGCCGGCACGCCTCGCGCGCTACACCGACAACTGCCGCACGCTGATCGACGGCATGGCTGAGCTCGGATTCAAGCCGTTTCTGAGATCGGAATTGCAGGCGCCGATCATCGTGACTTTCCATGCGCCGGCGAGTCCCCATTACGACTTCAAGAAGTTCTATCTCGCGGTCAAGCAGCGCGGCTTCATCCTCTATCCGGGCAAGCTCACGCAAGTCGAAACATTCCGCGTCGGCTGCATCGGTGCGATCGGCCGCAACGAGATGCAGCAAGCGGTGAATGCGGTCGCCGATGCGCTGCGCGATCTCGACATCGCGACGAATTGAAGGGAGAACCCATGGCAAGCAAGGCAACCCAGCACCCGGCCGTCGATGCGGTACTCAAGAGCGGCAGCGGCAAAGTCAAAGTCGCGTGCAGCGACATCGACGGCGTGCTGCGCGGCAAGTATCTGCACCTCGACAAATTCCTCGGCGCGGTCGACAGCGGCTTCGGCTTCTGCGACGTCGTCTTCGGCTGGGACTCGAGCGATACCTGCTACGACAATGCGCAGCTCACCGGCTGGCAGCACGGCTTCCCCGATGCGCTCGCGCGGCTCGATCTCGACACGCACCGCAAGGTGCCGTGGGACAACGGCGTGCCGTTCTTTCTCGGCGAGTTCATCAAGACCGACGGCAGCCCGTATCCCGTCTGCCCGCGGCAAACGCTGAAGCGCGTGTTGAAGCGCGCCGAGAAGCTCGGTGTGCAGCCGATGTGCGGCGTCGAGTTCGAGTGGTTCAACTTCGCCGAGACGCCGCAGAGCTGGGCGGCGAAGAAGGGCGTTGCGCCCGAGCCGATCACGCCCGGCATGTTCGGCTACTCGCTGCTGCGGATGAACCACAAGCGCGAATATTTCAACGCGCTGATGGACGAGATGCTCGCGTTCGGCGTACCGATCGAAGGCCTGCACACGGAGACGGGGCCCGGCGTCTATGAAGTCGCGATTCTGTTTTCCGAGGCACTCGAAGCGGCCGACCGCGCGATCCTGTTCAAGACCGGCGCGAAGGAAATCGGCTCGCGCTTCGGCGTGATGCCGAGCTTCATGGCGAAGTGGAACGCACAGTACCCCGGCTGCAGCGGGCACATCCACCAAAGCCTGTCGGACGGCACGCGCAACTTGTTCTACGACGCGCAATCGAAGCGCTCGATGAGCCCGCTGTTCGAGAGCTACCTCGCCGGCCAGGTCGCGTGCCTGATGGAATTCGCGCCGATGTTCTGGCCGACGATCAACAGCTACAAGCGATTGGTCGACGGCTTCTGGGCGCCGGTCAAGCCGACCTGGGGCATCGACAACCGCACCGCGAGCTTTCGCGTCATCGCCGGCAGCCCGAAAGCAACGCGGCTCGAGACGCGTTGCCCGGGCGCGGACATCAATCCCTATCTTGCGGTCGCCGCGGTGTTGGCCGCAGGACTCGATGGCGTCGAGAAGGGCTTGAAGCTGACCGCGCCGCCGATCACCGGCACCAACCAGGGCGCGGAGAACATTCCGCGCGCGCCGCGAACGCTGATCGAAACCACGCGCAACTTCAAACAGTCGGAGATTGCGCGCAATTGGCTCGGCGACGATTTCGTCGACCACTTCGCCGCGACCCGTGAATGGGAATGGCGCCAATGGCTCGACGGCGTGACAGACTGGGAATTGAAGCGCTATTTCGAAATTATTTGATTTGTTCCCTCTCCCCCTGGGAGAGGGAGAAAGAGGTTCCAATGCTCCGAATTTTTCGCGTCCTACTTCTCGCGCTCTCATGCGCCACGCTCCCAGCTCACGCGACCAGCCTGCGAATCGCCAGCGGCTTCGATCCGCAGACGATGGACCCGCACGCCCTCGCGCTGCTCTATCACACACGCGTCTCGACGCAAATCTACGAGTCGCTCGTGTGGCGCGACGAGCAGTACCGGCTCGAGCCGGGGCTGGCGCTGTCGTGGCAGGCGATCGATGCGAAGACCTGGCGCTTCAAGCTGCGGCCGAACGTGAAGTTCCACGACGGCACGCCGTTCACCGCCGACGATGCGGTGTTCAGCATCGAGCGAATCCTCGCGCCGCCGTCGCAGCGCGCGTTTCATCTGAAGGGCGTCATCGGCGCGAAGAAGGTCGACGACCTGACGATCGATGTGCTGATGGCCACCCCCGATGCGGTGCTGCCGGAAAAATTCTTCCTGCTCGCGATGGTGAGCAAGGCCTGGTGCCAGCAGCATGGCGTCGAGCGCGCGCAGGACTTCAACGGCAAGCAGGAGACCTTCGCGGTGCGCAATGCCAACGGCACCGGCCCGTTCCGACTCGAGCGCTACGAGCCCGACGTGAAGACGGTACTGAAGGCGCATCCCGCGTGGTGGGGCCGCAGCGACAAGCGCACCGGCAACGTCGACGAGGTCACCTTCATCTCGATCAAGTCCGATGCGACGCGGCTCGCTGCACTGACCTCGGGCGAGATCGACCTCGTGCTCGACCCGCCGTTCCAGGACGTCGAGCGGCTCAAGCACGACCCGCAGTTGAGCGTGCTGCAGATCCCCGACCTCGGCCAGCAGTACTTCACCTTCGATCAGGCGCGTAACGAGCTGATCCAGGGCGACGTAAAGGACCGCAACCCGTTCAAGGACCTGCGCGTGCGGCAAGCGATCTATCACGCGATCAATGTCGATCTGATCGTCAAGAAAGTGCTGCGCGGCCAAGGCGTGCCGACCGGCGCGTTCCTGTCGACGCGCGTCGACGGGTCGCCGCCGGAGCTCGACCAGCGACTGCCCTACGACCCGGCGAAATCGCGCGCGCTGCTGAAGCAGGCCGGCTACCCGAACGGCTTCGGCGTGACGCTCGATTGCGTCAACATCGCGTATCGCGAGAACGTCTGTCAGGCCGCGACGGCGATGCTCGCGCAAGTGGGCATCCGCACGACGCTGCAGTCGTCGGCGACCAACCAGTTCTTCCCGAAGCTGAGCCAGGCGACCGCAAGCTTCGTCGAATTCGGCTGGACGCCGACGACCGATGCCTGGGCTTCGCTGAACGCGCTGTTCCACACCTGGGACAAGGGCGGTGGCGGCACGTTCAACGCGGGCCGCTATTCGAACCCGGCGCTCGACACGCTGATCGACAACATCCGCGTCGAGCCCGACCTGACGCGGCGCCGCGCGATGATCGGCGTGGCGCTGCGAATGGTCCGCGACGACCTGCCCTACATCCCGCTGTACCGCCGTGTGCTGAGCTGGGCAATGAGCAAGAAGGTGCAGGCGATTCAGTGGCCGAGCGACTGGATCGAGCTGCGCTGGGTCAAGGTGCGCGCGACTCCGGGTTAGGAACTGACATGACCATCACCCGCTTTTCTTTCCCGACGACGATCCACTTCGGTCCCGGCGCGCGCAAGCTCGTTGCCGATCACTTGCGCGACGCCGGTTTCGAGCGTCCGCTGATCGTCACCGACAAGGCGTTGGCGGCACTGCCGGTGCTGGCCGAGTTTCACACCCATCTCGCGGGCCTGCATGTCGGCCAGTTCGACGGCGTGTTCGGCAACCCGACGGCGAGCCAGGTGATGGCCGGCGCGGCGGCGTTCAAGGCGCATCACGCCGACTGCGTCATCGGCTTCGGCGGCGGCGCTGCGCTTGATGTGGCCAAGCTCGTCGGCGTGATGGCGGTGCATGCCGGCGACGTGATCGAGTACGCGTGGGACCACCCGCATGTGCGGCCGATCGCGATCGACCTGCCGCACTTCATCGCGTTGCCGACGACGGCGGGCACCGGCTCCGAGGTTGGTCGATCGAGCGTCGTGTCGGAGAACGACACGCATGTGAAGCGCGTCGTGTTCTCGCCCAAGCTGCTCGCCAAAGCGGTGTTCGCCGACCCCGAGCTGACGCTCGGCCTGCCTCCCGCGGTGACCGCTGCGACCGGCATGGACGCGTTGACGCACAACGTCGAGAGCTACCTCTCGCCCGCCTACCACCCGCTGTGCGACGGCATCGCGCTCGAAGGCACGCGCATCGCTGCGCGTTCGCTGATGACGGCAGTGAAGGAGCCGGGCAACATCGATGCGCGCAGCGACATGATGGACCTGCACCATGGCCTCGCCAATGCGCTGATGATCGACACGGTGCTCGCGTGGAACTACGACGCGGTGCCGCGCAAGTTCGACGAGCTCGCGCATGTCGCCGGCGTCAAAGGCGGCGGTGCGGCCTTCGTGCCGTGGCTGCGCGAGCTGAAAGCGGCGATCGGCATCAGCGGCGGCCTCGCGCAGCGCGGCGTGAAGCCCGAGCAGTTGCCGCGCCTCGTCGACATCGCCGCGGCAGATATCTGTCATCAGACCAATCCGCGGCCGTGCACGCCGGCCGACTTCGAGCGCTTCTTCAAGGCAGCGATGTGATGGACCGCCTGAAGATCGGCATCAGCGCCTGCTTCTTTCACGCCGAC
>VBCQ01000481.1 GCA_005882155.1 Betaproteobacteria bacterium | reverse complement strand
GGCGAGCGCCTGCGCTTCGCTGCGGCCCTTGGCAGCGAAGGCCGGCATCAAATGCGCCCACATCGCCGCGGCTGCGAACCAGTAGAGGGTGAAGCTCGCAGCGAGCAGCCAGAACGCTCGCTCGCGCAGCGCCTCGTGCAGGGTGCTGTCGGCGCGCGCGTCGGCGGCACGCGGCGGCGCAGCGTGCTCGGGCGTGCCTTGCAGAGCCCAGGCATGCAGCGGCGCGACGACGACGAGCAACACCACGCCGATCACCGCGAGCGCATCGCGCCAGCCGCACCACGCCATCAGCCAGGCCGCGGCGGGGAACGACAAGGTGCTCGCGAATCCTCCGACCAGCGTCAGCGTCGTGATGCCGCGCACATAGCGGTCGGGAAAGCGCTTCGTCAACACGTTGAACGCCGGCTCGTACAAGGTCATCGCCATCGACACGCCGAGCAGCGCCCAGGTGAGATAGAGCATCGGCAGGTTGTCGACACGCGACCAGAGGCCGAAGCCGACACCCGCGAGCGCCGCGCCGAGCGTCATCACCTTGCGGCCGCGGCCCCGGTCGATGGCCGCGCCGACGGCGTAACTGGCAGCGCCCCACATCGCGAGGCCGACGGTGAATGCGCCCATCAACTCCGGCTTGCTCCAGCCGAGCGCGCGTTGCATCGGCAGCACGAAGGACGAGAATGCGTAGTACAGCGCGGCCCAGCAAACGATTTGTCCCACCGCGAGCGCGCTGACGGTGCTGCGGTACGAGGGCGGCGTGGGCATCAGCGGGATTATCGGGATCGAACCCTGTCACGGCTGGGACAGGGCCTTAAAGCACGCTCGTGCTAAAAAGTGGATTGCATTCGTGCCGCTCGAGATTCCGCACAGCGGCATTGCAGGAGTCGAACGATGGACTTGAATTTCACCCCTGAGGAGCAAGCCTTTCGCGCCGAGATCCGCGCCTGGGTCGCCGAAAACTTGCCGAAGGACATCAGCCACAAGGTGCACAACGCCTTGCGGCTGTCGAAAGACGACCTGCAGCGCTGGGCCAAGATCCTCGGCAAGAAAGGCTGGCTCGGCTGGGGCTGGCCGAAGCAGTTCGGTGGCCCGGGCTGGAACGCGGTCCAGCGTCATCTGTTCGAAGAAGAGACCGCTCTCGCGGGCGCGCCGCGCGTCGTGCCGTTCGGGCCGGTGATGGTCGCGCCGGTGATCATGGCCTTCGGCTCGCCCGAGCAGCAAAAGCGCCACCTGCCCGGCATCATGAGCGGCGAGGTGTGGTGGAGCCAGGGCTACAGCGAACCGGGCTCGGGCTCCGACCTCGCGTCGCTGAAGTGCCGCGCCGAGCGCCGCGGCGACTACTACATCGTCAACGGCCAGAAGACCTGGACCACGCTCGGCCAGTACGGCGATTGGATCTTCTGCCTCGTGCGCACCAGCACCGAAGGCAAGCCGCAGACCGGCATCAGCTTTCTGCTGATCGACATGAAGAGCCCCGGCATCACGGTGCGGCCGATCATCACGATGGACGGCGAGCACGAAGTCAACGAGGTCTGGTTCGACAACGTCGAGGTACCCGCCGACAACCTCGTCGGCGAAGAGAACAAGGGCTGGACCTACGCCAAGTACCTGCTCGCGCACGAGCGCACCAACATCGCCGACGTGAACCGCGCCAAGCGCGAGCTCGAGCGACTGAAGCGCATCGCGAAAGCCGAAGCGGTCTACGAAGACCAGCGCTTCCGCGACGAGATCGCCAAGCTCGAGGTCGACATCGTCGCCTTGGAGATGATGGTGCTGCGGGTGATCTCGGCCGAGAAGAGCGGCAAGCAGTCGCTCGACGTCGCCGGCTTGATGAAGATTCGCGGCAGCGAGATCCAGCAGCGCTACAGCGAGCTGATGATGCTCGCCGCCGGGCCATACAGCGTGCCGCTGATTCATGACGCGATGGAAGCGGGTTGGCAAGGCGACTATGTCGGCGCCGCCCATGTGGCGCCGCTGGCGTCGACGTACTTCAACATGCGCAAGACGACGATTTACGGCGGATCGAACGAGGTCCAGCGCAACATCGTGTCGCAGACGGTGTTGGGAAGCTGAGCACGAACGTCACCCACCTCCGTTCGGGCTGAGCCTGTCGAAGCCCTTCGACAAGCTCAGGGCGAACGGGAGTTACGCGAATGGGGTTAGAGCGAACGGACAAGCAGGAGCAAGAAATGGACTTCGACTTCACCGACGATCAAGAGATGTTGCGCGACTCGGTGCGCAAATGGGTCGCAAAGGGCTACGACTTCGAGCGCCGCAAAAGCATCGTCCGGTCGGGCGGCTTTTCGCGCGACGCGTGGCGCGAGATCGCCGACCTTGGCTTGACCGGTCTCTACGTGCCAGAGGCGCATGGTGGCATGGGCTTCGGCCCGGTCGATGCGATGGTCGTGATGGAAGAGCTCGGCGGCGGCCTCGTTCTCGAGCCGTATGCGCAGGCTGCGCTGATCGCCGGCGGTGTGCTCGCAGCCTACGCGCCGGATGTCGTGCAATCCGCGTGGCTGCCGAAGATCGCGAGCGGCGACGCCGTCGTCGTACTCGCTCACCAGGAGCGCGCGGCGCGCTATCGCTTGAGCCGGGTCGACACCGCGGCCAAGCAAAGCGGCAACGCATGGACGATCACCGGCGCCAAGAGCATCGTGCCGGTCGGCGACCAGGCCGACGCGTTCATCGTGCCGGCGCGCGTGTCGGGTGCGGTCGATGCGCCCGAAGGCATTGCACTGTTTCTCGTCGAGCGCAGTGCGAGCGGCGTCACGACGCGCGGCTACGCGACGCAAGACGGCGGCCGCGCGGCCGAGGTCAACTTCAGCAGCTCGCCGGCGACGCTGATCGCGGCGGCGGGCCCGGGCTTCGCTGCGCTCGAACACGCGGTAGACATCGGCATCGCAGCGCTGTGCGCCGAAGCAGTCGGCGTGATGGACCGAATCGTCGCGGTGACCGTCGAGTACATGAACACGCGCAAGCAATTCGGCGTGCCGATCGCGACCTTCCAGGCACTGCGGCATCGCATCGCCGACGTGAAGATGCAGCTCGAGCTCGGCCGCTCGATGAGCTACTTCGCGAGCTTGAAGCTCAACGAGCCGCCCGAGCAGCGGCGCCGCGCGCTGGCGCAGGCCAAGCTGCAGCTCGGCAACTCCATGCGCTTCGTCGGCCAACAGTGCATCCAGCTGCACGGCGGCATCGGCGTCACCGACGAGTACATCGCGAGCCATTACTTCAAGCGGCTCACAGTGATGGAAATGACCTTCGGCGACACGATGCATCAGCTGGGCGAAGTGTCGGCGCGGATGCAGGACACGGCGGGGGTCTTCGCCTGACGCCTCGCCCATGAGCCGTTGGGCCGCTCCCAAGGCGAATTCCGGAGCGCGCAGCACGGAGGATGCCCAATGAGCGCCGGCTCGATCACATCGGTTCGCGGCGTTCTGTGCGGCCACTTCACCGACGCGCGCCGGCCCACCGGCTGCACCGTCATCTTGACGCCAGACGGCGCCGTCGCCGGGGTCGACGTCCGTGGCGCGGCGCCGGGCACGCGCGAGACCGAATTGCTGTCGCCGCTCAATGCCATCGAGAAGGCGCATGCGATTCTGTTGTCCGGCGGCAGCGCCTTCGGCCTCGACGCTGCCGGCGGCGTGATGCGCTGGCTCGAGGAGCGCGGCGTCGGCGTGCAGGTCGGCACGCTGCGCATTCCGATCGTGCCGGCCGCGATCCTGTTCGACCTCTCCATCGGTGACCCGCGCATTCGGCCCGACGCGCAAGCCGGCTACGCGGCGTGCGAAGCGGCGAGCGATCGAGCAGCGGCCGAAGGCAACGTCGGCGCCGGTGCGGGTGCGATCGTCGGCAAGCTGTTCGGCATCGATCGCGCGATGAAGGGCGGCATCGGCAGCGCCGCGATCAGCGTCAACGGCATCACGGTGGCGGCGATCGTC
Organism: Betaproteobacteria bacterium; assembly: GCA_005882155.1. Lineage (GTDB taxonomy): Bacteria > Pseudomonadota > Gammaproteobacteria > Burkholderiales > Burkholderiaceae_C > Albitalea. Next base: position 2,177 of record VBCQ01000481.1, on the reverse strand, counting down.
GCGGTGAATGCGGTCGGCGACATCGTCGATCCTGCCAGCGGGCGCATCGTCGCCGGTGCGCGCAGTGCCGACGGGCGCACGCTGCTCGGCGCGACGCAAGCCATCCTGCGCGGAGAGAGTCCCGCATCGTTCCTGCCGGCGAGCGCGACGACCTTGGGCGTCGTCGCGACCGACGCGCTGCTGACCAAGGCCGAGGCGAACAAGCTTGCGCAGATGTCGCACGACGGGCTCGCTCGCAGCATCAACCCCGCCCACACGAGGGACGACGGCGACACGATCTTTGCGCTCGCCACCGGCGCGAGTCAACGCAGCGGCAACATGACCGTGCTCGGCACGATGGCCGCCGAAGTCGTTTCGCTCGCCGTGCTGCGTGCCGTCAATGCAGCGGAATCGATAGGCGGCAACGGCGTGCCGAGCATCCCTGCGGCACGAGACTTCGTCCACCCATAGAACAACGACAGGAGACATCGATGCGTTTGCAAATCACCCGCCGCTCGGCCTTGCTGAGCCTGCTCGCGAGCACGCTGCTCGCCGCCTGCGCCAGCCGTCCGCTGCCGAGCGACCCGACACCGCCGATCGTCTTCGTGCACGGCAACGGCGACACCGCCGCGCTGTGGGTGCCAACGATCTGGCGCTTCGAGAGCAACGGCTGGCCGCGCGATCGGCTCTATGCGATCGACGTACCGTATCCGCTCGCGCGCGACGATGACAGCAAGCCGCAAGACGGCCGCACGTCGAGCGCCGACCAGACGCGGTTCCTCGCCGCCGAAATCGACAAAGTGCTGAAGGCGACCGGCGCGCGCAAGGTCGTGCTGTTCGGCCTGTCACGCGGCGGCAACGCGATTCGCAGCTACCTGGCCGACGCCGGCAACGCGGCCAAGGTGTCGCACGCCATCCTCGGCGGGACACCGAACCATGGCGTCTATGCCAACCCGAAGGTCAACCCCGGCGGCGAGTTCAACGGCGCCGGCCCATTCTTGAGCGGGTTGAACTCGCCGAAGGGTGCCAACGGCGACGAGGTCACGCCGGGGCCCAAGTGGATGACGATCCGCTCCGACAACAACGACCGTTACGCGCAGCCCGAAGGAGCCAACACCGGCTTGCCCGGATTCAAAGGCCCGACCGGCGTGAACTTCGACGGCCCCGCGCTCAAGGGCGCAGAGAACGTCGTCATCGCCGCCGTCGATCATCGTGAGACGGCTCTCGGACCCAAGGCTTTCGAACAGGCCTACCGCTTCATCACCGGCAAGCCGCCGGCCAGCGTCGCGATCACCCCCGAGACCAGCGTCGTGCTCAACGGCAAGCTGGTCGGGCTGGGCTTGAACAACGAGCCTGGCAAGGGCAACTACGTCAACAACCTGCCGCTGGTCGGCACAAGCCTCGAGGTCTACGCGGTCAATCCCGCCACCGGCGAACGGCTCGGACCCGCGTTGCATCGCAAGAGCATCGGCGCAGACGGCGCGTGGGGACCGTTCGTCGCCGACCCGAAGATGAACTACGAGTTCGTCATCAGCGCACCCGGGTTTGCGACGACGCACATCTACCGCTCGCCGTTTCCGCGCTCGTCCGAATACGTTCAGCTGCGCGCCGAGCGAATCGCCGATGCCGACCGCGACGCGAAATCCGTGGTCACGTTAGTCCGACCCCGCGGCTACTTCGGCGTGCCGCGCGACGACGTGAGCCTCGACGGCAAGAACCCGCCGGGCGGTGTGCCATCGGGCGTGCCTGTGGCGTCCACCGCCAAGCTCAAGGTGCTCGACGAAGCGAACCGCGCGGTCGTCGGTGCATTCAACGGCGAACGCATCGTCGGCCGGGCGTGGCCGGTCGCGGACAACCACATCGTGTTTCTCGAGCTGATGAACTGAGGCTCGATGACTCTCGCGCAGCTGCTGTTCTCCCAAGGCTTCGGGGCACGCCGCGAGTGCGAAGGGCTGATCGTCTCGGGCCACGTGACGCTCGACGGCAGCGTCTGCGACGATCCCTTTCACGAGCTCGATCCCGCGGGGATCAGCTTCGGTGTTCGCGGCGAGATGTGGCCGTATCACGCGAAGGCGCTGATCGTGATGAACAAGCCGGCGGGCGTCGAGTGCTCGCAAAAGCCCAGGCATCACGCGAGCGTCTACAGCCTCTTGCCCGCGCCGCTGCGCCGCCGCGATGTGCAGAGCGTCGGCCGGCTC
>VBCQ01000480.1 GCA_005882155.1 Betaproteobacteria bacterium | reverse complement strand
TTTCTTCGCCGTCATCACGACCACCGCCGCGGCGCCGTCGTTCAGCCCAGACGCGTTGCCCGCCGTCACGCTGCCCGCCTTGTCGAACGCGGGGCGCAGGCCAGCGAGCGCATCGGCGTTGGTCTTGCGGTTGATGAACTCGTCGTTGGCGAAGACGATGGGGTCGCCCTTCTTCTGCGCGATGCTGAACGGCACGATCTCTTCCTTGAAGCGGCCGGCGTCCTGCGCGGCGGCGGCCTTCTGCTGCGAGGCGAGCGCGAGCGCGTCCTGGTCTTCGCGGCTGACGCCGTATTTCTTCGCGACGTTCTCGGCGGTGATGCCCATGTGGTACTGGTTGTAGACGTCCCACAGGCCGTCGACGATCATCGAGTCGACGAGCTTCCAGTCGCCCATGCGCTGGCCGTCGCGCGAGCCCGGCAGCACGTGCGGCGCCATGCTCATGCTCTCTTGTCCGCCGGCGATGACGATCTCGGAGTCGCCATCACGAATCGCTTGCGCCGCCAGCATCACGGCCTTCAGGCCCGAGCCGCAGACCTTGTTGATGGTCATCGCCGGCACGCCGCTCGGCAGCCCCGACTTGATCACCGACTGGCGTGCTGGGTTCTGCCCGGCGCCGGCCTGCAGCACCTGGCCGAGGATCACTTCGTTGATCTGCTCGCCCGACAGCTTGGCGCGCTTGAGCAGCTCGACGATCACCGCGGCGCCGAGCTCGGGCGCGGGCGTCTTGGCCAAGGCGCCGCCGAACTTGCCAACTGCCGTGCGGGTGGCGGCAACGATCACGATATCGGTCATGTCAATCTCCAAAAAAAGGTTCGAGTCAAAAAAAAGAGTTCAGGCCTTCTGCTTCACATAGCGGCCGGGTGCGGGTTCGATGGTCTTGTACTTTCGGTTTCCCAATGTCTTCGGCGCGTTGACGAGCTTGCCGGCGTGGCCCTTCAGCCAGTCGGCCCAGTCGGTCCACCAGCTGCCGGCGTGTTCGCTGGCCTTGTCGAGCCAGGCCGTAGCGTCAGCCGGCATTGCGGTCGCACCGATCCAATGGCTGCGCTTTTTCTTCGCCGGCGGATTGATCACGCCGGCGATGTGGCCCGACGCGCCGAGCACGAAGCGCTTCTTGCCGTTGAGCACCTTCACGTTGCGATACGCGCCTTGCCACGGAACGATGTGGTCTTCGCGCGAAGCGTAGACATAGACCGGCGCATCGATGAGGCCGAGATCCAAGGGCTCGCCGCACACCGTCAGCTTGCCGGGCTCGATCAGGTTGTTCTCGAGATAGGTGTTGCGCAGGTACCAGCAGAACATCGGGCCCGGCAAGTTGGTGCTGTCGCTGTTCCAGTACAGCAGATCGAACGGCGGCGGCGTCACGCCCTTCAGGTAGTTGCCGACGACATAGTTCCACACCAGGTCGTTGGGCCGCAGGAAGCTGAAGGTCGATGCGAGCTCCTGCCCTTTCAGCAGGCCGCCATGCTTCGGGCTCGCGGGGCCGATCGTCATCTCGCGCATCTGCACCATCGCTTCGTCGATGAACAGATCGAGCACGCCGGTGTCGCTGAAGTCGAGGAACGTCGTGAGCAGCGTCATGCTCGCTGCGGGCTTCTCGCCGCGCGACGCGAGCACCGCGAGCGCGGTGGAGAGGATGGTGCCGCCGATGCAGAAGCCCAGGGTGTTGAGCTTCGTCGCGCCGGTGATTTCGCGCACGACCTCGATGGCGCGGATGGCGCCGTCGGCGATGTAGTCGTCCCAAGTGAGCTGCGCCATGCTCTCGTCGGCGTTGCGCCAGCTGACGACGAAGACGCGATGCCCTTGCTCGACTGTGTAGCGCACGAGCGAGTTCTCGGGCTGCAGATCGAGGATGTAGAACTTGTTGATGCACGGCGGCACGATCAGCATCGGGCGCTCGTGCACCTGCGGCGTCAGCGGCTTGTATTCGATGAGCTGGATCAGCTCGTTCTCGAACACCACGCTGCCTTCGGTCGTCGCGACGTTGCGGCCGACGGCGAACACCGTCTCGTCGGTCTGCGACACGTGGCCTTGCTGGATGTCGTTCCACAGGTGCTGCAGGCCCTGCGTGATGCTCACGCCCTGCGTCTCCAGCGCGAGGCGCTGCGCCTCGGGGTTGAGCGCCAGGTAGTTGCTCGGCGACGCGGCTTCGATCCACTGCTGCACCGCGAAGCGGATCCGCTGGCGCGTCTTCTCGTCGCCCTGCACTTGCTCTGCGAGCTGCATCAGGGTTCGCGCGTTGAGCAAGTACATCTGCGCCATGTAGGCCGACGCCGGGTTGTCGATCCAGTCCTGCGCGGCGAATCGGCGGTCGCCGATGGGGTGGCTGTTTTTGCCGGCATCGGCAGCGTCACTGTCTTGCATGCGTTGCAGCGACACGTTCCACAAATCGGTGGCGTGCTTGAGATACTCGCCTTGGACTTGCGCCAGGGCGTCCATCGGCAGGTTCAGGCCCGAGGCGGCCTTCAAGGTTTCGCCGACGGTCGAGCCGAAGGCACGCGCCACATCGTCGGCGTCGGGCATGGAAGGGATTGGGGTTTGCACAGGAGGGTCTCGTGGAGGTCGGGTTCAACTGTGATGCAGTGCACGTTGTACGCCTGCTGGCTTACCGCGCAATGACTGAATTTTCCGCATTGTAATTCAAACTTTCACGATACGACATGTATTTGGTGGCCGTCGCGTGGGTATATGTGGTGCTGATGATGTCGGTGGTCGAAGCCAGCGGCACCGGCACCGTCCTCGGCGCGGTCTTCACTTTTCTGCTGTACGGCGTGCTGCCGCTGGCGATCGTGATGTACCTGATGGGGACGCCGGCGCGCCGGCGGGCGCGGCGCGCAGCGCAGGCACAGGCCGTCGCCGCGTCAGTCGCGCAGCCAGACGGCAGCGACCATGCGGCCGGTGATCCGCTCGCGGCGGTACGAGAAGAACCTTGACGTGTCTTCGACGGTGCACCACTCGCCGCCGCCGATCGAGACCACGCCGCACGCCGTCAATCGGTCGCGCGCGAGCTGCGGCAGATTAGCCAACCACTTGCAGGGCGCATTCGGCTTGAAGCGCGACGGATCACTCGCGTCTTCAGCGGCGCCGAACGCGCGCAGCACATCGGCGCCGACTTCAAAGCTGCGCGGCCCGATGCACGCGCCGAGCCACGTCTGAACCTGCGACGGCTCGCACGCGGCCGCCTCGCACAGCGTTCGCAAGGTCACTTCGAGCACGCCCGCGGCGAGACCACGCCAACCGGCATGCGCAGCGGCGACACCGCCGGGCGCGGCGAACAGCACCGGCAGGCAATCCGCGACCTGTGCCGTGCAAGCAATACCGCGCTCGGTCGTGACGCAGGCGTCGGCTTCATGCACCGGCGCGCCGGGCTGCGCATCTGCGCGACCGAGCCGCACGACCCGTGCGCCATGCACCTGCTTCAGGTACACCGGCGTCGCGGCGATGGCGCTGATGCCGCCGCGCCGTGTCGTCATCAGCGCACCGACATTCGGCGCATCCCAGTCGGGAACGAGCCAGTCAGGATGCATCGGGACACGCCGAAGGCTGGGTCTTCGCAAATGCGTCGAGCTTCATGCATTCGCCGAACACGCGCATCACGGTGGGCACATGGTCGAGCCGGCAGTCCATGCGCTGCGCGTTGAAGATCTGCGGCACCAGCGTGATGTCGGCGAGCGTCGGCGTGTCGCCGTGGCAGAAACGGCCGGTCGCGGTGTGCGCCGCGAGCTGGCGCTCGACCGTCTCGAGCCCGGTCTCGACCCAGTGCCGGTACCAGCGGTTCTTGTCGTCTTCGCTGAACTTCAAGTCGCGCACCAAATAGCGCAGCACGCGCAGGTTATTGATCGGGTGGATCTCGCAAGCGATGTCGAACGCCAGTGCGCGAATGCGCGCACGCGCGAGCGCGTTGCCGGGCAGCAAAGGCGGCTCGGGATGCGTCTCGTCGAGGTACTCGATGATCGCGAGCGACTGTGTGATCAGCGCGTCGCCGTCCTGCAGCAGCGGCACCAGCCGCGACGCCGACACCGCCGCATACGACTCGGCGAACTGCTCGTTCTTCAGCAAGCTCACCGGCATGTAGTCGTACTCGAGCCCCTTCAACGCGAGCGCGATGCGAACGCGGTACGACGCGGACGAGCGGAAGTAGTTGTACAGCTTCAAATTCATCTCATCGCTCCACGACCTTGAATTCGAGCGTTCCGACGCCGTCGATTCGCGCGCTCAGCGTATCGCCGACAACGACCGCGGCCACGCCTTCGGGCGTGCCGCTGAAGATCAGGTCGCCGGGCTGCAGTTCCCACGCCACCGACAGCTGCTCGATGATTTCGGGAATGCTCCAGATCAGCTTGCCGAGCGTGCTCGACTGGCGCACCGCGCCGTTGACTTCGAGCACGATCTTCGTCTCTGAGCCGATCGCGCAAAGCGCCTTCGGAATGATCGGCCCGATCGGCGCCGCTTCGTCGAAGCCCTTGGCGATGCACCAGGGGCGGCCCTGCTTCTTCACGTCGTTTTGCAGATCGCGTCGCGTCATGTCGAGGCCGACCGCATAGCCCCACACATGGTCGAGCGCATTCGCCGCCGCGATGTCGCGCCCGCCCTTGCCGATCGCCACCACCAGCTCGACCTCGTGATGCAGGCTCTTCGTGAGGCTCGGGTAGTGCATGCGCCCGACTTCGCCTTCGGCCACAGGCAGCACCGCATCGGCCGGCTTCATGAAGAAGAACGGCGCCTCGCGACCGCTGTGGCCCATCTCGATCGCATGCTCGACATAGTTGCGGCCCACGCAGTAGATGCGATGAATCGGAAACGCATCGCCTGCAGCAGCGGCCTTGACCGGGACCGAAGCGACGGTAGGAACGGGGATCACGAATG